>SHWL01000023.1 GCA_009693865.1 Acetobacteraceae bacterium
GGGCGACATCCTGTCCGGCGCGACGATCGATCTGTCCGCGGCGGGTGGCGGCATCACACAGGTATCCACCGGAACGATCAGTGCCAGCACGATCCTGAAAAGCTCGTCCGGGGTGACCGGGACCGTCAACCTGGCTGGAACCGCGAACAACATCGCATCTGTAGGCTCATTTGCCGTTGCGAGCGGCGACTTCACGCTGATCGATAACGGCAACACCGGGAATCTGACGCTGAGCGGACCCGTGACGGCAACAAACGTGACGATCAGCGACGCCAACACCGGGACGATCTCGGTCACCGGCAGTCTGGGCGCGACGACAACGTTGAAGCTGACCTCCGGCTCCGGCGGCATCCAGTTGAACACCGGCGAGATCCTGTCCGGCGCGACGGTCGATTTGTCCACGACCGGTGGCGGTATTACGCAAGTGTCGACCGGCACGATCGCCGCCAGCACAATTTTGCAAAGTTCCTCCGGAGTCACAGGAACGGTGAACCTGGCGGGAACCGCGAACAACATCGTCTCCGTTGGCTCGTTCGCGGTCACCGGTGGAGACCTCACGCTGGTCGATAACGGTAATACCGGGAACCTGACGCTAAGTGGCCCGGTGACCGCCACGAACGTGACGATCAGCGATGCCAATACCGGCACGATCAGCGTGACGGGCAGCGTGGGCGCGATCACGGCGTTGAAACTGACGTCCGGGTCCGGTGGCATTCAGTTGAACACCGGAGACATCCTGACCGGGGCGACGATCGATCTGTCCGCGACGGGTGGCGGCATCACCCAGGTGGCGACCGGCACGATCGCCGCGAGCACGATCCTGCGCAGCGGCTCCGGCGTGACCGGCACCGTCAATCTGGCGGGGACGGCGAACAACATCGTCTCCGTTGGCTCGTTCGCGGTGACCGGAGGCGACTTCACGCTGATCGATAACGGCAACACCGGGAATCTGACGCTGAGCGGACCCGTGACGGCAACAAACGTGACGATCAGCGACGCCAACACCGGGACGATCTCGGTCACTGGCAGTCTGGGCGCGACGACGACGTTGAAACTCGTCTCCGGGTCCGGCGGCATCCAACTGAACACGGGCGACATTCTGTCCGGCGCGACCATCGATCTGTCCACGACGGGCGGCGGCATCACTCAGGTGTCCACCGGTACGATCAGCGCCAGCACAATTCTGAATAGCTCGTCCGGCGTGACCGGCACCGTCAATCTGGCGGGGACGGCGAACAACATCGTCTCGGTCGGCGGGTTCGCGGTGACCAGTGGCGACTTCACGCTGGTCGATAACGGCAACACCGGGAACCTGACCCTGAGCGGACCCATTACCGCCGCGAATGTCACGATCAGCGACGCCAACACCGGCACGATCTCGGTGACCGGCAGCGTGGGCGCGACGACGGCATTGAAACTGGCGTCGGGGACGGGCGGCATCCGATTGAACACCGGTGAAATCCTGTCCGGCGCGACGATTGACCTCTCCGCGACGGGTGGCGGTATCACCCAGGTATCGACCGGCACGATCAGCGCCAGCACAATTTTGAAGAGTTCGGCCGGTGTGACCGGAACGGCGAGCCTGGCGGGGACGGCCAACAAGATCGTCTCGCTTGGCTCCTTCGCCGTGACCGGTGGCGACTTCAGTCTGGTCAACGCGGTCGACCTCACGACGTCCGGGAACCTGACGGCGAGCAACATCACCGTGACCGACGCCGCGTCGCTTACCATCGGCGCCGGGTCGACGATCGCGGGCGCGTCCACGGTGACGCTGACGGCGACCGCCCTCGGGATCGGTGGCCTGGTCACCGACGGTGGCGCGGGAACGGTCAAACTGACCGCGACCGCGGGTACGATCACCGAAACCGGCACCCTGATCGCGGGCATCCTGACCGGTAGTTCCACCGGCTCGACAACCCTGAGCGGTGCGACGGCGACCTCGAACCAGATTGGCGTGCTCGGAGACTTCACCGCCGCCGGCTTTACGCTGAACGATGGCAAGAGCCTGACCGTCGCGGGCACCCTCGCCGGCGGCGCCAGCGCGACCATTGTCGACAGCGCGGCTCTGACCATCGGCGGCACCGTTGCCGCCAGCGCGATCAGCCTGACCGGCGCGACTCTCGCGATCCCCGGCACCGTGACGGACGGTGGCGCCGGCACCGTGAACCTGATCGCCACCGCGGGGACAATTAATGCAACCGGCCTGATCGTCGCGGGAACGCTGTCGGGCAGTTCGGCCGGAGCGACGACCCTGACCGGGGCGACCGCGACCACGAACAAGATCGCGGTCATCGGCGACTTCACCGCCCCCAGCTTCATATTGAACGATGGCATGAATCTCGCGGTCGCCGGCACCGTGAACGGCGGCACCGATGTCACCATCAACGACAACGCGTTGTTGACCGTCAGCGGTGTGATCTCCGCGCCCGCGGTCAGCCTGAACGCGGCCAACATCGCGATCCCGGGCCGCGTGACGGATGGCGGCAGCGGCACGGTGAGTCTGATCGCCGCCGGTGGCACGATCGATGAGACCGGCGTCCTGATCGCTGGGTCCCTGACAGGCAGTTCCACCGGCGCGACGTCGTTGACCGGCGCAACGGCCACGTCGAACCAGGTGTCGAAGCTTGGCGCTTTCAACGCGGCGGCGTTCACCCTGAATGACGGCGTCAGCCTGACGGTGAACGGCGCCATCAACGTGGGTGGGACCTTCACTTTGCTGGATACCGGAAACCTGTTGATATCGGCGCCTGCCTCGATCAACGCGGGCACAGTCAAGATCACTGACAACGGCAACGCGACCTTCGCGGGTCCGGTGTTCGGGACCAACGGCGTCACCCTCACTGCCTCGGGCGACATGAACCTGCTCAGCGTCGTGAACAGCGGGGCCGGCGGCGTGTTCATCAACGACGGTGGCGTTCTCACCATGACGAGCGCGGCGACCATCCAGGCGGCGACAACTCTCGAGATCGACCCGGTCTCGATGACATTGGCCGGTCTGATGAGCGCGCCTTTCGCCATCATCGATAACGGGACGGGCGTGATGACTGTGTTGGATGGCACGCGCATCCAGACCAACGGACAAACAAGGCCAACGGGCGCGGTGCCCGAAGCTCAGCTGCCGTCGAGCACGAACAGTAAATTCGGCTTCTATCTCACCACCGGTCAATTCATCCAGTTAGGCGTGCTCGATGTGAGCGGGACCCCCAGTACCCTGCGGATCGACGCCAGTGGGGCCATCCAGTTGGCGGCCGTCGGCGGGATCGTCGCCCCGAATTCCTGGCTCATTCTCAAGTTTACCACCGTCGGAAAAGCCATCGGCGCCATCAATCTCAGCAGCCTGGATGTTGTTTTCACCAGTCAGGGCGGCAGCGCCGCGCTCACGGGAACGATCAACCACCTGACCGGAAACGCGGCGGCGGGCGCGGCCAATATCGGGCCCAGTACCAACGCGACCTTCCAGGTCAACGGCTGCCCGATCGCCTCGGTCAACTGTGTGCTGCTGACATCGCAGGGCATTCCGGCCGCCAGTCCGCTGCGAGACTTCCAGATCGGGTCGGTCGCGTCCGCGACTGACGACGACGATTTGCTCCTCCCGCTCGTTTCGGATGAGGTGTACTGACATGCGCTCGCCGCTCATCGCTCTGACCATCCTGGTGCCCCTGCTATCCGGCTGCGACAGGCCCGCCCCGACCGATTACTGGACAGAACAGAAGACCGCCGCGCAGGGCGCCGGGGAAAGCCGCAACTTCGAAAAGCTGATGGCCGAGGGCACCCGCGCCAACCTCGCCGGACGGCCGTCCGAAGCGGAGGCGCGCTTCCGCGAAGCCCTCAGCGAGCAACGCAAGAAATATGGCAACGAAAGCGCCCGGCTGGCGCTGCCGATGATGTCGCTTGCCCTGCAATTGTCATCCTCGGGCCAGTTTCCGCAGGCCGACGCGCAATTCGCCGAGGTGGAGCGCATCTTGCGCTCCTCCACCGACGCTTCGTTGAAGGCCCGCCTGCTGCACTACCGCGGCGTGCATATGTTGATCCAGAAAAAGCCGTCCGAAGCGGAAGCATTCCTCGGCTCCGCCCAGGTCGCCTATACCGCGCTGGTGCCGGAGGACGCTCTGACGCGCGAGCCGGTCGCGCGGCCCTCTCGCAACCGTTTCGACGTGAACGGCTCAGAAAAGGCGCGGGCGGCGACCAACTTCAAGCTCCTGGGCGCCGATCCCAAGGTGCAGCCGGCACTCCTGGGCCTGATCGAGGTCTTGCGCTACCGCGCCATCGCGTTGCGTGACCTCGGCCGTCCAGTCGAGGGCGATACTTTGACGGCATTCGCGTCCCGTGTGGCCTCCGCCAACGATCTTGGACGGCCGAGTGTCTTCGCGCGGGTGTACCGGACCGCCGGGGTGTCGGCGGGACAGCAGTCTCAGCAGGCCCGTGCGCTGTTCGATCTCAGCCGCTCCGACGATGCGTTCGAGACGGCATGGCCCGGGACGAAACCGGCCGCCGAAGCGGCCCTTATCCATGCGGGTGAGCTGATGCGGGCCGGCAAAAGCGGCGCGGCTCTGTCGGTTTGCAAGCGCGCGGTCAAGACATTGGTCGCGATCGGCGCCGGCACGTCGCCTGAACTCATGGCGCCATGTCTGGACGCGTACGCGGGCGGCGGGATGTTTGGGTTCGGAGGCGGCGGCAACGCGGACATGTTCCTCGCCGCGCAGGTCGCCCAGGGCACGATCACCAGCCATCAGATCGCGCAGGCGAGCGCGTCGCTCGTCGAGAACGCCCGCGACCCCAAGATCGGCGAGGCGTTGCGCCGCAGGGATGAATTGCAGCGCGAGATCGACCGTATCTATCGCGCGCTGGATACGATTGGTCCGGCGGCGGGTGGCCGCGCCGGCGACCAGGTCGCCGCATTGCAGCAACAGGCGGATCAGACCCAGGCGGCGCTGACCCAGGCGGATGCCAAGGTTCGCGAGTTGTCGCCCAACTATGGACAGCTCGTTCAGGATGTCGTGCCGGCCAGCACGGTGTTCGCCACGCTGCATGCGAATGAGGCCTTCATCGCGCTGTTCCTGAGCAAGGACAGTGGGTGGACGTTTGCCTTGCGCAATGGCGACATCGCCATCTCAAAAATCGAGGGGGGCGCCGACAAGATCGGTCCGCTGGTCAAGGCCATACGCGCGGGCATCGAGAAGACCCAGGCAACCGCCTTGCCGGTCTTCGATATCGACAGCACGCGGGAGCTTTATAAACTGACGCTGGCGGGTGTGGCGAGCAAGATCAGCAGCGCGACCTCACTGGTGATCGCGCCCACGGGCCCGCTACTCTCCCTTCCGTTTGAGGTTCTGCTGACCGGTCCGGCGGAACTCGACAAACTGGCGGAGGCCCCCTGGCTGCTTCGCCAGGCGACGATCACCCATGTCCCGGCGGCGACCAATTTCGTCAGCCTGAGAAAGGTCGCGAATACCTCCGCCGCCGCCAAACAATGGTTTGGATTCGGTGACTTTCATTCCGTCAGCGTGGCGCAGGCGCAGCGCAGCTTCCCGGTGGGACCTTGCGGCGACAGCGGGCGCCTGCTGGCCTCCTTGCCGCCGTTGCCCGGCGCGGTGAAGGAACTGGAAACCGCCCGCGCGGTGTTGAACGCCCTCCCCAGCGATGCGCTTCTGGGGGATAACTTCACCGCCGAGCAGGTGTTGAAGATACAGCTCAAGGACTACAAAATTCTGCATTTCGCGGCGCATGCGCTGCTGCCGACCGACCTGCGCTGCCAGACCGAGGCGGCGATCGTTACCTCTCCGCCGAAGGGCGCGGCGGACGCCAAGGGCGCGCTGCTGAGCGCGTCGAAGCTTCTGGGATTGGATCTCGACGCCAATCTGGTGATCCTCTCGGCCTGCAATTCGGGCGGGCCGGGGGGCGGCGCGGGTGAAAGCCTGTCCGGTCTCGCGAGGTCGTTCTTCTTCGCGCGTGCCCGTTCATTGTTGGTGACGCACTGGGAGGTGAGCGATCAGGTCGCCGCGTTGCTGGTGGTGCTGACGATCAATGGCATGAAGGAAAAGCCCGAAGCCGGCGTGACCGGGGCGATCAGGGACGCGCAGCTCAATTTGTTGGAGAAGGCGGCGACCGGAAAGCTGCCGGTGGAAATCGCGCATCCGTTCTTCTGGGCGCCATTCGCGGTGATCGGCGAGGGGGGCGAGGGAACCGCGTCACGTACTGTTTCGTCTCGGCTGTAGTACGGGTAATGATCGCACCAGACCAGCAACTCGGGACACAGGTATGTCGTCGGCGATCGAATCCCTGGGCAAGTACTCGATCAGGCGCCAGCTTGGCCGCGGTGCCATGGGAACCGTCTATGAAGGTTTCGATCCCGTCATCGAACGCGTGGTGGCGATCAAGACGGTTCGCCTGCCGGAGGTCGCCGACGAAGAAACCGCTGAGGAAATCGCGCGTTTCCGGCGAGAGGCACAGGCAGCCGGGCGGCTGACTCATCCCAATATCGTGGGCGTGTTCGACTACGGCGAAACCGCCGACCTCGCGTATATCGTGATGGAATACGTCGACGGTCCGCCGCTGAAAAACCTGCTCGATAAGAACGAACGGTTTCCGCTGCCGAAGATCGTGCAGATCATGGAGGACCTGCTGGCGGGCCTCCAGTTCAGCCATGAACGCGGAGTCGTGCATCGGGATATCAAGCCGGCGAACCTGATGCTCACATTGTCGGGCCAGGCGAAAATCGCCGACTTCGGGATCGCCCGGATCGAAAGCTCCAGCATGACACAGGCGGGAACCGTACTTGGCACACCCGCTTATATGTCGCCCGAACAGTTCATGGGACTGGTGGTCGACGCGCGGTCCGACATCTATTCCTCGGGCGTTCTGTTGTATCAATTGCTGACCGGGGAGCGGCCGTTCGAAGGCAGCATGTCCGCGATCATGCACAAAGCGCTGAACACCGAGGCGCCGTCCCCCTCGCAAATTTCGGTCACCGCGCCCAGGCCGTTCGATGCGGTGGTCAAGAAGGCGATGGCGAAACGGCCGGAGGATCGTTTCGCATCGGCGGCGGAGTTCATGGCGGCGATCAGGGCGGCCACCATGGCGCCCGCGCTGGCCGCCGGTCCGGAAGATGACAGCGGCGAAGCGACCATGATTTCGACGCCGCGTATGTCCGCGGCAGCCCGTCCCGACCTGTCGGTGGCATCGCTGGCGGCATCGATCGCGCCTCCGCCTTCGGCCAGGACCGGAGCCGTATCCGCCGCAGCTCCGGCGGGAGGTAAATCGTCAACCCTGCCGATCATCATTGGCGGAGGGGTCGCGGGCCTCGCGGTATTGGGTGGACTGGGCTGGTTTCTGCTCGCCCCTGGCCCCACGGTTACGCCTCCACCAGTGGACTCACCGCCGGTGAGCGTACTTCCAGTAACTCCGCCGCCGGTGAGCCTACCTCCAGTAACTCCGCCGCCGGTGAGCGTCCCGCCCGTGGTGTCTCCGCCTCCTGTGACTCCCCCGCCGGTCGTGACCGTCACGCCACCGCCGGTCACACCGCCGGGTCCCCCCGTGGTTCTGCCGCCACCCGTGATTCCACCGGTCGCCATCGCGCCGCCACCGCCCGTCGTGGCCCCGCCCACGCCATCGCCGGTTGAGACCGCGGACGCGGTTCGCGCGGAGCTGGCGTCTTACATGTCCCGGCAACAGTGCTCGTTGTTTGACGGGGACGTGCGGGACGGCCAGGTGCTGGTGACCGGTGTTGGCGGAAAGACGGCCATCGATGGCATCAGGCAGAAAATCGGCACGCTGGTTCTGCCCAGACCCGCGCCCGCGCCTCGGGTCATTGTGGTCGATCCGGTCTTCTGCGCCTGGATTGATACGTTGCGGCCGGTCGCCAAGGGATTCGGCGAACCAGGCGCTCGCCTGGCACTGCGTCTCGCGGGCGACCCGGCCTGGCTTGTGAAGGACGATTATATCCGGCCGCGCCTCACCATGGGCGATTTCCGTGGCGAACTCCACGTCGACTACATCGACCGGGCCGGCAACGTGCAGCACATGTACCCGCAGCTTGGCGACCCGAAAGAACACATGGCCGCCGACGCGCCTCGCATGTTCGACGCGGGGGAGCAGGTGACCCTTGGCGAACCCGGGCCGGATAATCGCGGCTGGCAGGTGGATGAGCCTTACGGCACCGACATGATCATCGCGATCATGTCGGAAGACGCGTTATTCGACCGCCCGCGGACAGCGAATGTCGAAAAAGCGGTGACCTATTTGCGGGATCTGAAAAAAGCGGTGGAGGCCGCGAGAGCCCGTGGCGCGCGGATCACGGCGACGGCGATGCCGCTGGAGACTCGCCGGAAGTAGGGCTGGCTGGCGGACAGCGTGGTCGGATCAGGCCGCATCGGCGCTTCACTTCTCCCGGCGTCAGGGCCGCTGTGTCACCGTCTTGTTGGCACCAATGGCCCGGCCGAGATCGTCGCGCAACCAACCGGCCGGCATCGTCCGGTAGAACCCCGTCCTTAACTCAACCAACCGTCCCTTGGTCATCCCGATCATGTCCGGCGTAAAGAACGCCGCGTTTTCCGTGAACATCAAATACGCCTGGGCTTCGTTCTCCATCACGTGTTCAAGGCCCGGCTCATACCCCAGTGTGTGGAGAAAGCGCCTGATCCGGTCGCGCTCCTGCGAGGTCAGGGTTTGTGTCCAGAACCGGTGCACGAAAGCGGCATAGATCGCGTTGGTGAAATATTCGCCGTGCGACAACTCATGGTGCAGGATCGTGGCGCGCGCGTGCGGCGTGACATGAGCATCCGAGCCCGCCTGGGGGATCGAAATCAGCCCGGCTTGCGCATTGGGCTCAAACCATCCCTCCTGACGAAGCAGGCGGTTGAGCGCATGCTCCTCCTCCAGAAGTTGGATCTTGTCTCGCTCGGCCAGCGCGAAGAAGCGAAGCAGGGACGGGACGCCGTAGTCGTGGCCGTAATAGAATGTCTCGACCGTGTCGCCGCTCGCGCGAACCGCCTGGTCCAGTTCGGTGTCGGTCAGCAACCGGTCGTGCGGCAGGCCGGTTTTTTCGACGAAGGCAGCGGCCCGGTTTAACATGCGGCCTTGATCGCGAAGCGATGCGAAGTCCAGCACCAGGATTTTGGGATTGGCGCTGAAACGGAATATCGACAATGACGGGGCCGTCTCGGCGGGCACATGATCACGGATTCGCTGTTCGTCCGCGGTCACGATCTGGAAGTCGCGCGGCCAGGGCGCGGCGCGCGGCGCGGCGGGCTCAGGTGCGGCAGGCGCGCGCGCGGCGACCGGCGGCGCTTCAATCGCTGTCGGAGGTGGCGAAACCAGCGCCGACTGCGTGACAGGCGGCCGTACGCTCCGGCTATCCGGGTCCCCGACAGGGGCCGGTGAGGGCCAGAGGAACCAGAATCCCATCGCGGCGACCGCGAGAAAGCTGACGGCCGCCGGAATGACCCAGATGGGCGCGCGAGCTGGCTTGCGAACGGGAGACGTGGGTTTCAGAACCCTGATGGTGCGATCATCGTCTTCTGGTCTCGGCATCCTGGCGTTGCCATGAGCTGGGGTGAAGCCTGGATCCCGGCAGGTGACCGAACCTCGCCTGGCGATGAGACCTGAGGGAGGAGATGGGTTGCCTGAGGCGCAGCCCCGGAAGGATGCACCAGGCAAGCATTGAGAGCAAGGACGATATCACGGGACGAGACACCTGGCGCGTCCCCGGCCGCATGAAAAGGGCATGTTCCGTTCCTGCTTCCGCGACGCGGAGAACGGCGATTCCCTGAGCGGCGGCGAACAGCAAAAAGCGCGCGATCCTGAAATCGCGCGCTTTTTGGAGGTTCGTCCCAGGGGTTCACACAGGAGCGAACCGCCGGTCAGGCGCCGAGATTGATGACCTGAACGCGCCGGTTGCGGGCTTCCGGCGTTTGCGGCGCTGTATCGACCACGGGGCGTTCCTGCCCCATGCCCACTGCTTCCAGCCGCGACGGTTGCACGCTGTACTGGGTGGTGAGGTACGATACGACGGCCTCCGCGCGCCGCTGCGACAGCGCCCGATTTTCTTCCCGCGAGCCGACATTGTCGGTATGGCCTTCGATCCGGAACCGGAAGCTCGCGAGTTCGCTGGACGCCAGAGCCTTACCCAGAGCATCGAGGGAGGCGCGGGCGGTTGGGGTCAGGTCGGCGGAGCCGCTGGGGAAATTAACCGTGAGATTGACTGACGGGCCCGCGGACGTGTCGGCGGCAGGCGGAGCTACCGGCGCGGCGGGGCGAGCCGCCTGAGGCCTTGGCGCCTGAGCGGCCGGTGCCGCGGAAACCGGCCTCGCGGCCTGAACCGGCGCCTGTGCCTGTGGGGCCGCGGCACCGCCCAATTTGATCCCGCGGGTCGGACCGGCGACGAGATTGCCACTGGGCTTCAGGGCAGCGATAATTTGGTCAGCCGATTGTTGCGCCATCGCGACGCCACCCATTCCCGCCAATGTCAGCATGGCGAGTGGAACAGCGGCAATGGGTTTCAGGAACCCGCGCATGGTTGATTCTCCTTCGACGGAACCGAATGAAACTCGGTGGCAACATAATAGGGTAATTCGCAACCGGAAGCAAACGTCGATCTGACGGAATCCAAGTGATAGCGACAATCTTTTTTTTCGGGATGTAACAAATCCCGCGGCGGCACTACCGCCGGGTGTGCGTTCGCGTTCCGGCGTCTTGGCAGGAGTCCCGATTGGGGGTGTCTCTATAAGGCGCCCGCGTTCTTCCAGGCCGGAAGGTGGCGGTCGAGGAACGCGACGATCACCGTCCGCGCTTCGGTTAACTTGTCCTCATCCGGCTCGATGGCCTGGATCAACCCTTCGACGCCAGTGATTCCATTCCGGTAGTGATATAACAAAACCAATCCCAACAGAGGCGTCGCCAGGGGCATCCCGGTCGGGCGGCAGGCGATGGCGAGCATGCCGTTCGGCGATCCCTTCCGGATCATGCGCCGCGCGGAGACCTCGTTGAACCGCATCGCATCGGGTCCGGGCGGGGTCATCGGGCGCAACGTCGGTTCCACCATGTCGGCGCCCGTCAGGATGGCGATGAGCTCGGCCGGATTATCCCGCTTGCCGACCACATTCGGGAGCGCGAGCAAATCCCCCACGCGCCATGGCCGTGTGGCCAATGCCCGCACGATCGGTCCGTAGAAAGCCTTGTTCAGTTCCGCTTTACCCGCCGCGACATTCAGCGATTCCGGCAAATCCTCAGCCGGCTTGGTCAATGTCAGCGATACGTCCATCAGCAGCGCGGTGCGTTCCGAGGGCCTGATCCGCGTGGCGCCGCGCACGAACACGTCCTGCCGGAGGGCGCGGGGCGTGCAAATGTCCTTCACGAGTTCCTGCATCATGCGATCGGGGTAGCGGTGGAAGATCTCCCGTTGTGCCTCGCTCATGACCAGTTCGGGGAAGTTTTCCGTTAGCTCGCTGGCCGCGACCCACTCCAGCTTGGCTTCGCTCAACGCTGTGGCGACGTCATTGACGAAGCAGGGCGCCCAATGATCGTTCATGAATTCGTGGGCGAGATAATTCGCGCTGGCGTTTTCGAACATCTCCATGCGGCTGGTCACCGCCGGCCGGCCGTGCAGATTATGGGCTTCGGCCTTGATCAGATCGCGCACCAGGCGAAGGCCTTCCGCCGCCCGGTGATCGCTGGCGCCGCCCGCCCGGTTGCCGGCCTCGCGAATGAGGTTCGCGGCGGGAAGCATATCGATCCAGCCGGTCATCGCGTTGTAGCTGAGATGAACCAGGCCGCCGGGCCGGACTTTCGCGCCCAACAGGCGAACGATACCGGTTTTCGCGGCGGGGGGAATCCAGCTCCAGATCCCGTGCATGGTGACGAAGTCCATCCCTGGCAGATCGCGCAACGCGGGGTTGTCCTCCCAGCGCGAGAAATCCGCTTCAATGAACGTGACGTTCGTCAGGCCGGCCTCGACAGCCCAGTCCCGCGCGGCCGCGATGTGAGCCGGGTTAAAATCGACGCCAAAAACCGTCCAGGTCGGGTTGCTGGCCGCCAGCGCCATGGCCGTGTATCCAAACCCGCATCCCAGCTCCAGCATCATCACCGGGTCGTCGCCGTTGGGGATATGCGCCTCGGCGCCGCCAATGATCGAGGCCAGCGCGATTCTGACCGGGGATTGATTGCGATACCAACCAACCGAATAAGGGATGTCCGTGACGTAACCGCCGCCCCAACCGCTCATGCCGCCTTGTCCTTTTCCGTGAGGCGTGGCGCCTCAGTGTTTTCCACGAGGCGCCATGCCTCAGCGAGTTCCCACGATTTTTTGGGCTTCGATGATCTCCGCGTCGAACAGCGGCTCCGCGGCATCCCGCAGGCGCCGTTGACCGCCCGCCACCGGTTCCAGCCACGTATTCCATCCCAGCCTGGGCGGCGGATCTTCCTCCGCTGAGAGCCGGAGGGGAGGTACGGCGTTAGCGGTCAGCACCGGGTTGATCGCGAAGCTGATCTCGAAACCGACATAGGCGCGCACGAGCGACACGAGCCGATGCAGCGCGATGCGGTCGGGCAACAGCCGCTCGAACCCGGCTCGGTCGAGGGGACCGATCCGCAGCACGACCCGCGCCTGGGGATCCCAGGCCCGGATCCCGGCGGCGGCCGTCGCGCTGAGTTGATTGAACTGGCCCACGGCGCCGATCCGGGTACGCTGGTCTGGCGGCAAACCAAGCCAGGCGCCGACAAATTCGATGACCTCCGCGCGCATGCCCAGCCAATCGGAGACCATCGCGCCCAGCCGCTCCGCCGAGCGCGGCCGCATCGCGAACAAGCCGGCGTAATGCAGCAGCGGCTCGGTCGAGATCAGCATCCTGCCGGTCAGATGGGCGGTGCCGTATCCCCCGAGGGCCAGCAGAATTTTCGCGATCGGATCTTCTGTCGGCGGCGTTTGAAGCGCGGCCGTGTCCGCCGCGCGCGCGGGCCGGTATTTCCCGCCCGCCCGCGCGAAGAAGGCGACGAAGCGGTGGCTCAGAATGTCGAGGAACACGTGCAACGACGTTGAGCGCGCGCGCAACGCCTGCACGACCGCGTCGGTGTAATGGCGCGGCAACACGCCGGAGGGACCGGTCAGCCCCATCATCCCAACGGTTACATCCGGGGGGGCTTTATCGTCTGGGCCGCCACCGCGAAACTCCAGCACATCGGCCGGGGGATAGGTAAGGCCGGGCGGCGTGCGGAACCGGGCGACCTCGGCTGGATCGGCGGTGCGTTTCGCCAGCATCAGCAGGCGCACCGCGGCGTCGAAACCAAACCGGCGAGGCGTCTGCGCCAGCGCCGCCAAAGGCGATCGCGGCGGTCTCATACCAGCACGCGGGTTCCGCTGCGCGCGGGCCAGGTGCCCGCGTTGCCGGGGCGGCCTCGCAGGACGGCTCTCGTCCGGGTGAAACTGTTGATGGTCGCATGCAATGCCAGAAACCGTTCCAGCACGCTGGCCAGCAAGAACAGCCCGCCGGCCTGCCAGGCTCGCGGATCGAATTCCAGGGTCACGTCCAATCCGCGGCAAAACGCACCCATCCGCCCGGGGGCCCGCGCGGTTCCCGGATGCGAGGTGACGCCCGTCAAAGCCTCGATCGCGGTCGTCGTTTCCGGCGTGTCGCGGAACGCGTAAAGGCGGAGTACCTCCTTGAGCGCGTCGGCGCCGCCAGTACCGCCCGCGACCGACAAATGGCCAAGCGACAGGTGCGAAATGAGCCGCCAGAAACCTTGCTCCCGCAGCGGCGGCCGTAATGTTGTCGTGGCCGGGGTGACCGGTGTGATCGCGGCGACCGAGGCCGCGCCCTCGACCAGCCGCAGCGTCGGCCGGCCGCCGCCATAGGGCAGGTCGGTCGGCAAATCGCGATTGAGGCACAGAGCGTCGACCGACAAGGTGGCACCACCGGGAGCGGCGGGGTCGAAGCCGGGATCGTGCGGCGCGATGAAGACCTCCGTGCCCGGCACGCCCGGCGAGGAATCACGCCGCGTTACGTGATAGTAACCGCCGGGCGCGGTCGGGTCGGGGTCGGATTCCGTCAGGCGGTGAAATGGGCGCCACGGCCTTGCCGATCCGTCCTGCCGCGTTTCCCGCAAGCGCTCGACAGCCCAGACCTCGGCGAAATGCGGCCGGCGCGAATCCGGAACGATCCTGTACTCGGTTTCGGTGTGCGTGATCGCGATGGGTTCGCAGCGCCGGTGGAAAAGGTTGACAAGTGGCACGCAGCCCAGAGCCAGCGATGGCTGGCCGACGGTGCGCTCCAGTTCGGTGACCGCGCGGTCGAGATAAATGAAAATCTCCAACCGGTTGCCACCGGATGTCATGGTCTTATGGTCGATTCCGCTGATGTCGATGAACAGAAATTTTTCCGGAAACGCGAAATATTCGGTCAACAGACGGAAGCCCGCGAAGCCGCGCGCGGACCATGGCAACAGCGCTTCTTCGTCGCTGAACCCCGCTGCCTGAACGTTCGTGGCCGGGACGATGACCGGATTGGGGTCGGTCGCGGAATCCGCGAACGCGACAGACAGGGTATGACCGCACAGTAATTCGTACAGCGGCAGCGTCTGGTTCGACGCCCCTTGCAGGAAAAACCTCAGGCGATCCACGCCCAATTGCGCGAAGCTCACGTCCGGCACAAGGCACTTCAGGGTAATCCGCAACGCCGAGACCGCGCCCAGGGCGGCGGGATTGGCCGGTGCGACAATGGGAAGCCCGGTCAGCCGAATGTTCTCGACCTCGATCGGCCACAGCGTGACAGGCGCGGTCGTGCGGTAACGCAACGCCTCGCCTCGCACGGGCTCGGTGTCGAACTCGGTGCCGGCGGGTCTGACGTCCGATCCCGCCAGATCCGGCGAACAATCCAGCCGCGCTACCATGCAGGACGGCACCGGCGCGAGATAATGCGGATACAGCATGCCCAGAAGGGCATCGGTCAGTTCCGGGAATTCGTCATCCAGCCGGTGATGCACGCGCGCGGCGAGGAACGCGACGCCATCCAGCAACCGCGCGACATGGGGATCGTCGACCGCGCCGGGAGATAACCGCAACCGGCCCGCGATTTTCGGATAAGCTTCAGCGAACTCCGTCGCCAGCCGGTGAATCGCGGTCAGTTCGCGGTCATAATAAGGAAGCAGCGCATCGGACATCAGGCAGACTCGTTGGCGCGGACCCGCACGTTGTCGTTGACTGTATCGATGATTGTATCGAAAGTCACCTGTTCCGGCGCTGGATCGGCGTGCAATACGGCTTCGATTCGCAACCGCAAGGCCGCGTCGAGCCGCTGTTCCTCATCGATCAGATGAACCCGGACCGAAAGAAAGCGCGGCTCGAACCGGCGGATCGTCGCCTCCACTTCCACGCGCAGCCGGTTGCGCTCCCCCTGATTGTTGAACACGCCGGCGGCGAAATCGGGGATGCCGAACCCGAGCGGGGACCCGGCAAGCTCGGTGAGTTCCGGGGGAGGGGACCGCCAGCGGCGGCGGGCGTTCAGCAGCGCCTCCAGTTCGCGGCGGACGGATTGCCGCAGAGCCTGCATTGCCTCAGCCGCGGCCATTGGCGGATCTCGTTCACGGTCCGGCGCCTCGTCGATCAGCCGCTCCAGCAGCGGCAGTTGGACGCGTACGGCATTGGCCTGGCTGGCTGGCCCGCCCCTGCCGCTCACGCGCCAAACCGCAGCGTTCCGATGTCCATGATCGCGATATCGTCCTCACCGGCCAGGAACACGCGTTGACCAATGCCGCGGACGGGCCCCGCGTCGGGATCGGTCCAGTCGGTTTCCCGGCCCAGGCGGAGCAGGTCGGAGGCGGGTTCGCCGCCCGCATAAATGGCCGGCACATAAACCTCGCCGTCCGGACCTTCGGAGACCGACATCGACACGCGGCGCCAGATCAGATCGCGCGGCCGCTTCGGCGGGTGGAATTCGGCGGAGATGATCCGTTCGGTGGGGATCCAGAAGTATTTTCCGGTGGTTGTCAGCACTTCGACGTTGCCGGCCAGGAGATCGTCGGCGTCGCGGAAGTCGTCGAACGCCTTGTCGTTATGGAAGCCGGCCGCGCGGGGGCGGGCTTCTTCCGCGTCGGTCGCGTTTTTCGCGGCCTCGGCCATGTCGCCGGCTCGCAGCGCGACCAGTGCCTGAAGCTGGAGCCGTTGCACCTCGGTGGGATCGGACAACAATTCCGGCACCCGCCCGTCGCGGAACAACTGCCGCCGCGCCATGTCGGCCCGGATCAACTGACGGAATTCCGCGACCACGATCCCGGTCGTGGGGTCGATCGTGGAGGCAGCGTCCAGCAGAACATCGGCGCGCTCCAGGTTGCCGCTGAACACCAGGAACTCGGCAAGCAGCACGCGCGCGTCGAGATCGGCCGGTGCCTTACGCACGGCGGCCTGGGCGGCGGCGACAGCTTCGGTAAGTTTCCCGGCCCGGAACAGGCCGGCCGAGGTTGCTTCGCTCATGGGTTCTCCTCGCGGGTCATCGCCCGCCGAGATCGGTTACGAGTTGAAATGACGCCGCGACGTCATCGATCTGGTAGTGCGGTTGCAGCTGCACCGTGCAGCCGTAACTTCCCGGCTTCCCGGCGTGTTCATATACCGTGACTTTCCCGGCGATCAGCGGATAGCGCGCGCGCGTTTCATAGGGCGCGTTGCTGCGGACATATTTTTTGATCCACTCGTCGAGCGTGATTTCGATTTCCTCGGGCGTCTTGAAGGAACCGACCATCTGCCGGCCCAGCATTTTCAGATAATGGGCGAAGCGCGAGGCGCAGAGAATGGTATTGATCTGGGTCGAAAGTCTTGCATTGGCGTTGGCGGCTTCGGCATTGGCCCCGGTGAACCTTTGCGCGATCAACGGACTGCGCGCGGCGCCGAAAACCAGTTCGTCCGCGAAAGGGGTCGCCGCCAGCGGGATCAGTCCCGCGTCCAGCAACTCGCGCTCCTGCCGGTCATTCCAGATGATCTCAACCGATTTCCGGTTCCAGACCATGTCGGGATCGGTCCGGAACGCCTCCATCGGCATTTCGGTGACCAGTCCGCCGCCAATCCGGTCTTGATCGGCGCCGCGAATGTCGCCAGGCCATGCGCTTTGCGCGAACGCGCGGGCGACAACCTGACCGAAGGCATAGCCTGCCGACATCCAGACGCGAGCGTTCGAGTCTGGTGCGTATTCTTTATAACGGAAGCCGTCGGCCCGGGTTCCGTCGTCCTCCCACGGTGCGCGCGCCAGCAATCTGGGCAAGGCAACGCCCAGAAACCTCGTATCCGGACGGCTCGTCAGACTGCGCCAACGCGCGTGGTCGGGATTACGCAGCGGGCCCGCGATGTCCATGACGGTCGCGAGATCGGCGAAATCGTCGACTTCCAACAGCGCCGGGGAGGCACCCAGGATTGTCGGACAGAAGCACGCAGCGGCGATCCCGGACAAAGCGGACAACGCGCCCATGTCGTCCGTGCGGGCGTTCGGGCCGGGCCGGTGGCGGACGTCGTGGTCGATGATCAGCAGGCCGTAAGGTTCGCCGCCGGGCATGCCGAATTCTTCTTCATAGACCTTGCGGAACAGATGACTTTGATCGAACTCGACGGCGCGTTCCAGGTCGCGGCAGATGTCGGCCCAGGTGACATTGAGCAGTTTGGCTTTCAGGCGGGCGCCGTGTTCCATGCCGCCAACCAGCCAGGCGAGGCCGCGCCAGGTGCCTTCCAGCCGGCGGAACCGGTCGTGATGCAGAACCGCGTCGAGTTGTTCGCAAAGCATTACGTCGATGGCGGCGATGTCGCGATCGAGCAATCCGCGCACATAGTCCTGCCACTCGCGGCGGTTCCTCGTGGACCAGCCAGGCGGAAGCCATATCTCCAGGGCATCTTCTTCCTCAGCGGCGAGGAAATCGATCAGCGCATCTTCAAGAGAGTAGTTCCGGGCACCGAGAAAGGAGCCGGACAGAATCGCTCCCCGGATGTCAGGTTTATCTGGAACGGCCGCAACCCCGTCACCGGCGGCCACCGCCTGGGCGGCGGGCTCGTCGATGACGGGGGCGGAGTCGTTCACGAGACGTTACCGCCGGAGCCGAGGGCCGGTCGTCAGGCAGCGGCCGGGATACGAGCCACCATACGCAGGCTGGTGGAAAGTTCCTCCATCTGCAGCCACGGCCGTAGATAGGCCACCGCGTTGTAGGAGCCGGGTTTGCCAGGAATTTCCTGCACCCGAACCTGCGCCTCGCGCAGCGGATAGCGCGCGCGGGAGTCCTGACCGGCGCCTTCGCTGCCGTTGACGTAGTTCATGATCCAACGGTTCAGCCATTTCTCGACATCCTCGGCTTCCATGAAGCTGCCGATTTTGTCGCGCGCCATCACTTTGAGGTAATGCGCGAAGCGGGACGTGGCCATGATGTAGGGCAGGCGCGCCGAGATCGCCGCGTTCGCGGTGGCCTCGGGCCGGTCGTATTTCTTCGGCTTCTGCGCGGTCTGGGCGCCGAAGAAGACCGAATAGTCGGTGTTCTTGTAGTGGCAGAGTGGCAGGAAGCCGAGGTTGGACAGCTCCGCCTCACGCCGGTCGGTGATGGCGATTTCCGTTGGACATTTGGCGTCCATGTCGCCGTCGTCGGAGGTAAAGATGTGTGTCGGCAGGTTTTCGACCTTCCCGCCGCCCTCGGCGCCGCGGATCGCGGTGCAGAAGCCGTACTGGGCGAACGCGTCGGTAAGCCGCGCGCCCATCGCGTAGGCGGCGTTCATCCAGCAGTATTCGGTGTGTTCCATCGGCTTGGCCGCGCCGGTCACGTCGAACGGAGCTTCCTCGTAGCCGAATTCCTCGATCGCCTTGGTCCCGGCACCGTAGGGCAGGCGGGCAAGGGTGCGAGGCATCACCAGCGAGACGAAACGGGCGTCTTCGCTGTCACGGAAGCTGCGCCACTTCATGTAATCGCTGGTCTCGAAAATCTTCGCGAGATCGCGCGGCTTGGACATCTCGGTATAGCTGTCGAAGCCGAACATCCCTGGCCCGGCAGCCGAGATGAACGGCGCGAAGGCCGCCGCCGCGACGTTCGACACCAGACGCAACGTCTCGATATCGTCGGGATGCTGGGTCCATTCGTAATCGCCTATCAGCGAGGCATAGGGTTCGCCGCCAGGCGTGCCGAACTCATTCTCGTAGATCTTCTTGAACAGCTGGCTCTGATCGAATTCGACCGCCCGCTGCAGATCGCGCGACAGGTCCCGCTTGGACGCGTTCAGGATGCGGATCTTCAGGCTGGTGCTGGTTTCGCTGTTCATGATCAGGTAGTGCAGCCCGCGCCAGCTGCCTTCCAGCTTCAGGAACTTCGCGTCGTGCATGATCGCGTTCAGTTGCGTCGACATTTTTTGGTCGAGCGCCGCGATCGCGCGATCGAAGGTGCGGCTGATGTTCTTGTCGAACGTCAGCGTTCCCGACATCGCCTGCCCGACGAGGGCCTTCATCAGGTCCGCGGTTTGATCGGGGGCGGTCTGTTTGGTCGCCGCGACGACCTGGTCGAGAATGGAAAGGCCTTCCGAGGCTACCGCGCCGGAGGCTTGGGATTCAGCTTGTGCGCCGGACATGGATCAGCCTTCCTTGTTTTCGAGGCCCAACTGGCCGTGCAGTGCTTTCATCTCGTCCTCGTTCTTCAGGACTTTTTCAAGCAGACCTTCCAGTTCCTCGGAACGGTCGACCTTGCTCATGAGGTCGCGCAGCTTCTGACGGGTCTCCATCAGCGTCCGCAGCGCGGGCACCTGCTGAGCGACGCGCGCGGGCTCAAAATCCTCGATCGAGTTGAATTTCAGATCGACACCCATCTGCCCGCCTTCTTCGCTGAGCTTGTTGTCGACCTTCAATTTCAGACCGGGGTTCATCCGCGCCATCACGTCATTGAAATTGTCACGGTCGATCTGCACGAACTTGCGATCGGCCATCGACTGCAACGGCGCGGTTGGGTCGCCTGAGAAGTCGCCCATCACGCCCATCACGAACGGCAATTCCCGCTCGATCGCGGCGCCTTCCGTCTCCACATCGTATGAGATATGAACCCGCGGTTTGCGGACCCGGTTGAGCTTGTCATGGACGCTACCGCTCATGGCTCTGTTCCCCTTTCTGTAACTCGGATGCGGCCAGACCGGCCTTCGCCGACGCGCTTCAGCACGAACCTTAGCCGGGTATTTTGTTCCCGGTCAACCATGGTCCGCGCACCGCGCATACCTGAGGCGCATCTCGCCTTTATCACGCCATTCGGACTCGATCAACCTTCGTCGGGCGGCGGGCGAATGCCGAGCGAGGAGAGGAGCGCCGAGCGAACGGCTGGGTCCGCCACGACTTCCGCCAGCAAATCCGGCCATGTCATCTTTGCCCGCCTGATGGCGTCTTCCAGCGTGTAAGAGATCGGCGAGGTCGGTTCGGTCCGCCGGAAAAACGTGGCGATCGTTTCAAGGGTCCTTAGCGCGTCCTCGCGTGAGGCTGTTCTTTGGCCCGTCGCGGCGAAGCCTCCGATCCCGCCGCCGCCGCCGCCACCGCCACCGCCGCCATCGGCGTTGCCGCCTTCGGCCATCGCTTCCTCGCCGCCTTCCCCCTCCGGCACGTCCAGGGGCGCATAGCGCAACGCCACGCTCTGAATTTGGCGCAGCATGTCGCGCACATGAGAAGTCGAGGGAGGTTCTTCGCTGGCCTTCTCATCGAGAACGGTGGCCATGCCTTCCCACATCTCGAGCGCGAGGGCGGCTTCATCGCGAATTCGCGCCAGGGACCGCTGCCCGGCGCCCCGGGCCTCTCGCTCCATGTCATCCCAGGGAATGGCGCCGGCATTGATGCGCGCGTCCCGCCGTTCCTGCGGCAGGGCGGGAAGCTGTTCGGAGGATTGATAGGAGAAAAAAGTAACCGGTGTCCCGTCGGGACGCGCGAAGAGCGTGGCCTTATACAAGGGCTGGATCAGTGAGCCGCCGCCGTCGCGGCCGTTCAGGCCGGTGACTGGCCCGACCCGGGTCTCGACACCGTAGTCGTCCGGCAGTGGAAAAACGCCGTCCCAGTGTTGTTCGGCCAGACCCTTGATCAGCGCCGCGCCCGCCGCCAGCCCGGCCAGGCCGTGGCTGCGTACATATGACTCGGTGATCCAGGCCGCGACTTCCAGATCTTTCGCGGTCTCCAGGATGGTTTTCAGGCCGATTTCCCGCACGGTCCGCCACATCGGAGCCGGATCGCCAGCACCCGGATCGCCGTTGTCCAGCATCTTCTCCGCATCGCGCGCTTCCGACCTCGCATCCCGCAACTTGTTGTAGGGAGATTGTGAGGAGAAATCTTCCCTGATATCTACCCCTTGAGGGGCATCGCCCGGGATCGGTTCCAGAAGAGCCTCCAGATTGAACCCATCGGGAAAATCGACCATGCGCATGCCTTTCTTTCTGGACAATGCCTCAAAATAGCACATACAGTATCGGCACGGAAGGACGCGTCGCCACCACGTGATACGGTATCACCTTTGATACCGTGGGTATGACGCCGCGTCTGGCACCGGAAGGGGAAACATGGCTGCCATCGACCTGAAACAACTTGTCGCACGACTGAACGACACCTGCCGCCGGGCGCTTGAAGCCGCCGCCGGCCTTACCCTGTCTCGAACCCACTATAATGTGGAGATCGAGCATTGGCTGGTCAAGCTGGCCGACCGCTCCGACGGCGACATGGCCGCGATCCTGCGCCACTACGACGTTGACAATGCACGCTTTCTGACCGACCTCAACCGGTCGCTGGAAAAAATGAAGACTGGGAACTCGCGGGCACCCGCGCTCGCTCCGGAAATCACCGAGGCCGTGAAGCAGGCGTGGCTGTTCGCTTCGTTGGAGGTGGGCAGCGGCAAAATCCGTTCCGGCCATTTGCTTTGGGCTCTGCTGGCGGATGAAACGCTCGCGCGCCGCGCCCGGGAAGCCTCGGGGCAATTGTTGAAAATCGTGCCCGATCTGCTGAAACGCGATTACCTCGCGATAACATCCAATAGTACGGAAGCCGCGGAGTCCGGGACGCTGATGACCGGATCGGCGGAAGGCGGCGATCCCTCCGCATCCGAAGGCGGCATGCCCCGGACCGGTGGTGGCGCGTTGGAACAGTTCACCACCGACCTAACCGCGCAGGCCCGCGCCGGAAAGATCGATCCCATCCTGGGCCGCGACTCAGAAATTCGTCAGGTCATCGATATCCTGACCAGGCGGCGGCAGAACAATCCGATCATGACCGGCGAGGCCGGCGTCGGCAAAACCGCCGTTGTCGAAGGATTCGCGGTTCGTCTCGCATCCGGAGACGTGCCGCCCGCCCTGAAAGGCGTAACGTTGCGTACGCTCGATCTTGGCCTGTTGCAGGCCGGCGCGGGCATGAAGGGCGAATTCGAAAATCGCCTGCGGGGAGTCATCGATGAGGTGAAGGCCAGCCCGAAACCGATCATCCTGTTCATCGACGAAGCCCACCAGATGATCGGTGCCGGCGGCGCGGCCGGGCAGGGCGACGCGGCCAATCTGCTGAAACCGGCCCTCGCTCGCGGCGAATTGCGCACCATCGCCGCCACCACATGGGCGGAGTACAAGAAGTACTTCGAAAAGGATGCCGCGCTCACCCGCCGCTTCCAGGTTGTGAAGGTCGAGGAACCGTCCGAGGCGATGGCCGTCGCCATGCTCCGCGGTCTCGTGGGGACGCTTGAAAAGCACCATAATGTCCGCATTCTCGACCAGGCGGTCAGCGAGGCCGTGCGGTTGTCGGCGCGCTACATTCCGTCACGGCAATTGCCGGACAAGGCGGTCAGCCTGATCGACACCGCCTGCGCCCGTGTTTCCATGAGCCAGGCGGCAGTGCCCTCGGCGATCGAGGATCGCACTCGGCGGATCGATCTGATCGATACCGAAGTCGCCATTCTGAATCGCGAAATGGCGTCGGGCGAAAGCCACCTCGAGCGGCGGGATGGCCTGCTGGCCGAGCGGGAAGTGAAGGTCACCGAGCTGGAAGCGCTGAATGTGCGCTGGGAGCAGGAGAAGGTCTTCGCCAAAAGCATCACCGACATTCGTACCCAGATCGAAAACAAGGAAGACACTGAGGACAAGGAAGCGCTGCGGGAAACTCTGACCGCGACCACGGCGGAGTTGCATTTGCTACAGGGCGAGGAGCCGCTGATCTATCCGGTGGTCGACGGCCAGGCGGTTGGCGAGGTGGTCGCGGGTTGGACGGGTATTCCGACCGGGCGCATGCAATCCAACGAAATCCGCACGGTCCTCAATCTGAAGGATACGATGGAGCAGCGAATCGTCGGGCAGTCGCACGCGTTGGAAGCGGTGGCCCAGGCGATCCAGACCAGCCGCGCGGGACTGACCGATCCGCGCAAACCGGTTGGCGTGTTCCTGATGGTGGGCACATCGGGCACCGGCAAGACGGAAACCGCGCTGACGCTGGCCGATCTGTTGTACGGCGGCGAGCAGAACATGACCACCATCAATATGTCGGAGTTCAAGGAAGAACATAAGGTCAGCACGTTGATGGGCAGCCCGCCCGGCTATGTCGGGTATGGCGAGGGCGGTGTGCTGACGGAAGCGGTGCGGCGGCATCCGCATTCGGTGATCCTGCTGGACGAAATGGAAAAAGCGCATCCCGGCGTGCAGGACGTTTTCTTCCAGGTGTTCGACAAAGGGAACATGAAGGACGGCGAAGGCCGCGACATCGACTTCAAGAACACCGTCATCATCATGACGTCGAACGCCGCGTCGGATCTGATCACGCGTCTGTGCGCGGATCCCGAGACGATGCCCGACGCGGCCGGGCTCGCCGAGGCACTGATGCCGGAGCTGATAAAGATCTTCAAACCGGCCTTCCTCGGCCGAGTCACGCTCGTGCCGTTTTTCCCGCTGGCGCCCGATATCATCAAGCGGATCGTCGGCCTGCAACTCAATCGCATTCGCCGCCGCGTTCGGGAATCCTATGGTGCCAGTTTCACCTGGGACGACGTGTTGATCGATACGATCGCGGAGCGGTGTACCGAAACCTCTTCCGGCGCGCGCAACGTGGAGAAGATCCTGTCGCAAACGCTGTTACCCCAATTGTCAGCCGAGGTACTGTCGCGTCTCGCCGAAGGCAGCGCGATCGACGCGATCAACGTGGGAGTGGACACGTCTGGATCGTTCCAGTACAAGATCGACTGACAAGGCTTCCACCACACCTGTCACCAAGGGAGAAGTACCATGGGTATGTATATGAAGTTCGCGGACATCAAAGGCGATGTCACCACCGATGGCTATAAGGACTGGATCGCCATTTCTTCGTTCCAGTTCGGAATCGGCCGCGGCATTTCGTCCGGCGAGGGACGGGGCGGGAACCGGACAGCGTCGCATGCGTCGGTCTCCGAGATTACCGTGACCAAGCAACTCGATGAATCGTCGCTGAGTCTGTGGTCCGATGCCCTTACCGGTCCGTTGAAGGCCGAAGTGGAGGTCAAAATCACGACCGCCACCGACAACAAGACGATCCTTGAGGTCAAGCTCTGGGAAACCGGCGTGTCCGGGTGGTCGACGAGTGGCGGCGGCGACCGCCCTATGGAAAGCCTCTCGCTGAACTTCACGAAGATCGAATACAAGCCGGTCTTCTATGATGCGAAGGGCACGGCCGCCACACCGAAGATGAAGACCTGGAACCTGGCGACGTTGAAGCTCAGCTGATTGATCGGTCCTGTGGTGTAGGGAGGGGCCGGGGTGCAAACCCTGGCCTTTTCTTGTGGCCAGAGCGTCATGGTCCCAAACAAGCTCGGGCCTGGCAAGCTCTGGGATGACGTGGGTGGCGATTCGACCAGTTCGAAAAACGCTCCAACGCGCTGGTAGCGGCCCCCTTGATATCAGATGGCCGATTTCCTCGCCGAGACCGGCACCTCGATGGTCACCGCGGTCACGTTATCGGTGACGCTCAACGCCAACGCGGCCGCGATGAAAGTTTGCGGTGGCGGTACTCCGTTGTTCGCCTGCAGGATTTCCGCCATTTGGAGAAACGGCACTGTTTTGCACAGGCCGTCGCTGCACAGCAGGAACTTGTCACCCTGCTGCAACCGTCCGCTTACTTTATCCAGCACGAGGTCGATATCCGCCCCGATCGCGCGGGTAATGACGTTCGCATGCGGATGGTTCTCGGCATCCTCCGCCTTGATCGTGCCGTTATCGACCAGCTCCTGCACCAGGCTATGATCTTTCGTGATTTGCCGCATTTCGCCGTCGCGTAACATATAGGCTCGCGAATCCCCGGCCCAAAGGCAGGCGAAATGCTCACCGCGTGCCAGGAACGCCACGACCGTCGATGCGATCATTGTATTGTTGCCACGCCGTTCCGCTTCATCGCGCAGCCACTGGTGCGTTTCCGCGATTCGCGCTCGCACGGCCCCCAACAGTTCGGCGGCGGACAATTCCGTTGGCAACGAATCCAGTGCCTCCGCGATCATGCCAGATGCGACTTCGCCGGCCTGATGACCTCCGGCGCCATCCGCGACAGCCCATATCCCGATGTCCGGGCGGTCGACCCAGGTGTCTTCGTTGTATTTTCGCTTGGTCCCGGGATGAGTTGCGTGCCAGGAGAGAATTCGGTCGGCGCTCATGACGCACTCTCCGTCGGTGCGAGATGGCCCAGCATGGACGCGAAACACGCTGCACTGGGCAGGGAAAACAGCGATAGGCTTGTTGCTTCGACACGCGGCCCGCCGTCGGTCCACCAGGCGCTGGTCACGCCGCCATTCAGGCCGGAGGATGCAGGACAGGGCGGCGGCATTAGCCGTTCGGGCGGAGCGTCTTCATCGAGAGCGAGGCGGCCGAGTGCTTCGGCCTCATCGAGCCAACCGGCCCAATCCGCCGGATCGGGCGTTCCGGAGTCGGGTAACGCCGCGAACGTCAACGGAAAATACCGGCCGACCTTGTCCACACTGGGCATGATCAATCCGACCGCCGCCCGGGGACCGCAGAGTCCGGCCGAGAAGACAAAACGCCAGACCGGCGCTTCCAAAAATGCATCGAGCCAGGCTTCGCCCATGAGAGCGCGGCTGCCCGCGATCGCGGTGGATTGCCAGTCGTGCCACGGATCGTTGAAGTCGCGCGGCAAGCCACCGTGGACGAAGTCTCCACGCGCGGGAACTTTGCCCGAGAAGCCGCGGATGATTTCGGGTTCTATGGTGCCGGACATTTGAAATCTTTCAACAGCCCGGGTGCGAGCGGGTTCAGGACGGAACCCGCGCGGATTTCGAAGGAGGCATGGCGGTCGCCCAACTGGAAATCCAGTACATAACGGTCGGAGCTGCCGGCCTGCCGCAGCGTGCCTTTGTCGAACAATTTGAACAAAGCCCAGGGACCGGATGTCTGGATAACCGGGGCGCCGGAGCTTGGCGGCGGATCGAAGGCCAGGCGGGCGGTGATGATCCGGACTCCGCCGGGCCAGGCGACGGTCACCGGACGCACAGGACCGTGGGAGTACACGATCTGTTGCTCACCCAGATCGATCGTGACCTGCTTCGTCACGTTATCGGCGGATTGCGGTGTCACATCGAACCGGACCGCCGGATCCTTCCCACCCGGGCCGAAAAACAGGTCGCGGATCGCCGCCGCGCGCTGGAATTGCGCGAGGTCGGCAGGCGAAACGGGCGGCGCGACATCGCCCGCCGCCTGCAGCTTCCAGGTCGGGCCGGACATATTCACGAATGGCCGCAACTGTTGATTAAAGAACGCGTCGAGCATGCCACCCGGCGCGAACAGCTTGCCGAAATCGTCCAACGGGATGTCGTTGCCGGAACCCGCCACGAACGGATAGCGTCCGTTGACTGCCTTCTGGCAAAGGGATGCGGGCCCGCCAGGGGCATTGAACGCCTCAACCGCCGCCTTTTTCGCTCCGGCATTCATCTGCGCCGAGCCTCCGGCGACCATGACGTTCAGCCAATGCCGGATGGGCTCGGGATCGCGGCTCGCCTCGGCGCGCAATTGCGTGGCGACATTGGCGGCGCCTCCGCCCGCCGCGGGTGGGCCGGGGACCGGGTTGGCGACCTTGTCCAGTTGTTGCTGCAAATCGCTCAGCAATTTCAGGACGTTGTCGAGCGGGGCCCCCGGACCTTTGCCGACGAATTTAATTAACGCGTCATAGCGGTCTTCGATCGCTTTGCCCGGCGGCTCAGCCGCCCCACCCAACGGGTTACCCAACACTGCCTGCAACCGCGAGGTGGAGCTGGTCAGCGCGGCCGCCGCCGACCCAACCGCCGCGCCGGCGAGCGCGCTCGCGGCGCCACCGGCCGTTGTGACCGGTGGTGTGACCGTCAGCATCAATTGCTTGGTGATCGCGGTCAGCATGTCCCGCATTGGCGATTGCGGCGACGACAGAACGTAAAGCATTTGGACGCTCTGCTTCGAATCGTTCAACGGCGGCAAATCCAGTTCCGCCAGGAACGCGTCCCAGATGGCCGCGTATTCGTCCGTGTAAAGCTTCACCACATCGCGTTGCAGCGTGAGTGCCGCCGGACTCGAGACGCTGAATTCGGACTGTTTGCCAAGGACCCAACTGTCGCCGGCGACCTCATTCAGGGCGCGAGGAAGCTGCGGCAGGAGAACCGAGTGGAACCCGGTCACCGTATGCAGACCCGACAGCCCATCTGTCAGTTTCGCGCCCGAACGCCGGGTGAACAGCGGCGCCCCCGCGGCTCCCGCCGCCTCGGCCGGTATCCACGCCGGCAACCCCGTCGCTTCGGGGGAGCGTTTGATCACGCGGTACACTCGTTCGGCCAGTGTCACGCGGGAGAAGGTGCGCCGCGCCTCGTCCACCAGTTGGCCATCCAACGGCACACGGCCCAAAGGTTGCTCCAACAACGCGTTCAGATGTTTCGTCAGGCTGTCCCGCACCGGCTGGCCAAGCGGACCCGGGAAGGCCGCCAGCCAGTCGAGCCGCATCCATTCCTTGATCGACGGCCGATCCAACGGCCCGGCGGAACCCAGCATCAGATAGGTTCGCGTCGCCTCATAAAGGAACGGCGGATCGGTGAGTTTCGCCCGCATCTGTCCTTCCAGACGCCATAACAGGCGCGGCAGGAAGATGTTGTTCAACGCGTTGGCGTAAATCTGGTCCGCGCCCGCGCCGAGTTTGCTTGTTTGCGACAAGCCCGGGAACCATTGCGTTTCGGTCGCGGGCATCTGTGTGCCGTAGGGCAGGGCGCGCGCCAGGTCCAGCACGGGCCCGACCTTCTCCAAGGCCGCATCGTTCACCGGATCCAGCGGCAGTGCTTTCGCCGCCGCGATATAGGCCGTGAGCGCCGCGTCTTCGCTTCTGATCGCGGCCTTATTGACCGATGACGTCTGGATCAGCGCGCCCACGCCCAGGATCGCCACGAGGGTGGCGAGGCTGGCGGCGCCAATGCGCATCATCCAGGCGCGCTTGACTGCGGAGGGATCGCGGGAGACGAGCATCGCCTCCCCGAAAATCACCTCTTTCAGCAGCCGGGTCAGGAAGTAGCTGCGACCGGCCTCAGGCCGCAGCGATGGCGCCCGTTGTTGATCGATCCCGAAGCTGCGCGCCAGCGCCCCGGTCAGACGGTCGATCGGCGTCCCTTCCTGCGTGCCGGACGCGATATAAATACCACGCAGAAACGGCGCGGGATCGAGCCGCGTGCCACCGAAAGCCTCCTGCACAAACTCGACCAGCGGTTGCCGCAGACTCGCCACCTGCGCCGGAAAACCGGCGATGGCGACGCGCCGCTCAGGCGAGCGTTCCGCCTGCAACCGGTCGATCAGGCGTTGGTTCAGACGCTCCACCAGCAGATCGAACTCGGCCGCGAAGGCCCCGGAGCTGCCGCCGTCGGTCTTGTTCAACGGGAACGTCGTGCCCCAGACGGCACCGCGTTTTTCGCGGTCCAGATCGTCATAGAACTCGCTGAAGCCCGCCACCAGGTCGGCCTTGGTGAACATGACGTAGATCGGCATGCGCACGCCCAACTGGTCGGACAGTTCCTTGACGCGTTGGCGGATCGCGCGGGCGTGCGCCAATCGCTCATTCGCGGGCGCCGCCGCGATGTCGGTCATGGCGATCGCCACGATCACGCCGTTCAGCGGCTGCCGCGGCCGAGTGCGTTTCAGCAACGACAGGAACGCGTCCCACCCGGCTTTATCCACCGCCGCGTTGCTGTCCTGCGTGGCATAGCGGCCCGCGGTGTCGATCAGCACCGCGTCGTCGGTGAACATCCACTCGCACATCCGCGTGCCGCCGACGCCGGCGATCGGTCCCTGGCCCATTTCGGCCGCCAATGGGAAGGTCAGACCGGCGTTCAGCAGCGCGGTGGTCTTGCCCGCGCCGGGCGGGCCGATGATCGCGAACCACGGCTGTTCATATAAAAAGCCTCGCGATTTCGAGGCCTTTTTCAGCAGGGTCAACGCCGTGGTCAGCTTGTCCCGCATCGCCGCCACTTCCTCGGCGGAGGCGGCCATCGACGGATCCTCGGCCGTCGCGGTGACGCCCGCGACCAAGGCGGCCTCGTTCTTTTTGCGGCGGAAATCGAGCCAGAAGTTCACGCCCACCCAGATCAGCACCATGACGGCGATGATGATCGCGCGGGGAATCCAGGATTCCAGGAAGGCGAGGAACGGTCCGAAGAACCAGATCAGCAACCCGACGAACAGGACGCCGACGAATGTCAGGAACCAGCGAGAGCCGAAAAAGCGGATAATCGCGCCCATGAGGTTAGCCTTGCCTCCGCAGCACGACTTCGATTCGCCGATTCTCGTCGCGGCCCGCCTCGGTCGCGTTCGAAGCAAGCGGGTCCGCGTCGGCTTTGCCAACCGCGTTGATCCGCCCGGGCTCGCCAAGCTGCCGGACGATGAGGTCCCGCGCCGCCTCGGCCCGCGCCGCCGAGAGCTGATAATTGGACGGAAAACGGACGGTCCGGATCGGCTGGTTGTCGGTGTAGCCGATCACTTGCACCGGCCCTTTTTCCACCCGCAACGCTTCGCCGATGCGTTCCAGCAGGCGATAGTAGCCCTGGTTCACCGTGGCGCTACCCGAGGCGAACATGCCCTTGTTACGGATGCGCACGATGGGCATGGATTTATCGCCAAGCACCGTGACCAGCCCCTGGTCGATTTCCGGCTTCAGGAACACGTAGATCGGCTCGGGAGGGAGGGGCACCACTTCGGGCGGGCGTACCGGCGCGACGCGGACGATCGCGGGCATTTTCGATAGCGGCGCCGTCAGCATGTTGGAGAAGGTATCGTCGGACGCCCCGTTCAGGCTGGTGGAGAACCAGATGAACACGCCCCCGACGATCCCCAGGGCAGCGGCCGCCATGACCCAGGTCGGCACCGTTCCGCCCGCGGGTTTGTATGGCATTTGCACGCCCTGCCAGTGCGGCGACAAAGCCGTATCGGTCACCTGACGTTGGCGCGAAATCATCGTGTAGAGATCTTCGCGGATCCGGTCGATTTCGCCCGGGCGGTGCGGCGGCCGGCGGTACTGCCCAAGGAAGCCAAGGCTCAGGCAGTAATACATCAACTCCAGGACCGGCAGGTTGGTCGCCGGAATCTCTTTCATTTTCTCCAGAATTTGGAAGAAGCGTTCGCCGGCGCGGACCTCCTGATGGAATGTCGCGACCAAAGATCGCGCGGCCCAACCGCCGGTGCTGCCCCAGGGCGTGTTCAGGGCGATGTCGTCGATGCTGGCGCACAAGGCGTAATGCGCGGGTTGCAGCAGTTCGTTCGGGACACCGCCTTCGCGGGCGGCGGCTTCGAATTGCCGCACCTCGCGCACGGTCCGATCTCGGAGGTCGTCCGCGTTGGGCGCGGACACCGTCATCCGCAGCCGTCCCAGCAGTTGCAGCAATGGCGCGGCGGCGTTGATCAGCGGGTTGAGGCCGAACTGAATCGTCTCTGCCCCGCCCACGGCGGCGGCTGCCATCGGCGCGCCTTCGAACGCCGAGGGCCGGGCGCCAGCGGCGGGCGGCGGTGGCGGAGCGGCGGCGACCGGGGAAGGGGCCCGCCTCCCGCCCGGCGCCGGGCGGATGACCGTGCGGTCGGAATCGTTTGGTTCGGCGAAAGGATCGTCGCTCATCCGCGGACCGCCCACAGTTCAAGCCGGAGATTGGGGAATTCACCTGCAAGGTGAATCGCGAAGCCACCCGAGTTCTGCATTTGCGTCCAATGCGGACTGCCTCGGTCGAGTTCGAAATAGGTCGCGCCCGCGTAAAACGGCAATTGCCGGGGCGCGACCTGCATCGGCCGTACCGCGATGCCCGGCAGCGCCGCGTTGACCAACTCGCGGATATGTTCCACCGCGCCAATCTTGACCTGCGTCGGGAACAGCCGGCGCAGCGTCTCATTGGGCATGTCGCACTGCACGGTCATCACGAAGTTGGAGCCCCGGAGGATCGAGCGGTCGGTGATCGGTCCCACTCGAACCCCATGGCGGGCCTCACGCAGCGGGATCGGAATCGCGGTCTGTTCCAGCACCGCCGACAGCGCGCGCCGCAAATCGGCGACGACCGGAGCGTAGCTACGTTGCAGGTCGTCGTGCCGGTAGGCCGGATAAGTCCCGGCGCGGCGGCTTTCCAGGAACGTCGCGAACTCCCCCGCCATCTGCACCAGCGCGGTATAAAGCGTTTCCGGATGGATCGACGCCGCGTCCGCCCAATGCGAGACGACCGTCTGCCACCCATTGATCGATTGCAGCAGCAAGAAATCCGCCACCTGGGCCACGCCGGCCTGGCCGGGAGCGGTCATGCGGGCGGCCAGCGCCTCCCCGCGCTGGTTCAGCATCCCCGCCAATTCCGCGATCAACCCCGCCAATGGCGCCGCGGCGGAGCAGACCAGCGACGGCGGGATCCAGCGGTCGTCCAGGATGACCCGCCGGTCGGCGGTAACCTCGGTGACGCGGGCGAGGCCGATACACTGGTAGCCGGTGCGTTCTTCCGCCTCGAGCATATAGCGCATGCGCGGGCGGGCGACCTGCAATTCAGCGGGGATCGAGGAGGCGGACTGGGTATCGTACGCCTCAAACGGATGCGCGCCGTAACGTCCCTCGGAGCCATCGTCCGAAACTTCCACGCCGCCGGCCTGGCGGATCGGCAGCGCGAGGTAGACCAGCGCGTTACGCGCGCTATCGGGGACGTCGAGCGGCGAGGGATGATCCGCTTCACCGGGCAACATGAACGGCGTGCCGTCTTCGAAGACACCCGACGCCGAGGCCAGCGCGAACCGTCCGGTTCCCAGAAGATCGCGGTCCAGCGCGTGATCGATCAGGCCCCAGGGATGCGGCCGCAGCGCGCGGGTCATGCCCCGGACAAGCGATTCAGTCCAGCGGTCCTGCTGTTGAAAATGTTGAGTCCGGAGGAACATGCCTTCCCGCCAGACAACGCGGTTGGACCAACTCATGGATCGTTCTGCCTCCTGGCCGGATACCGCCGCCTTACTCCATGATCGCGCACCCTTGGTCCGATGACCAGCACCATTCCGCTATTGAGGCGCGGGGCGGGAAGGCGCGCTCGTGAGCGTGAGCGTCAGTTTGCCGAGCGTGGCGGTCAACTGGGTCGGCCCGCTGTCGTGGGCCTTCTGGGTTCCCCGCCATTTCGCATGGTCGATGTCACGGTACATCACCGCGACGCCGATCGAGGTGACCATCGGCTTCAGTTCGATGGTCATGTTTTTTGTTTCACCCGGTGAGATAAGAAACTCCTGCGACCCCATCGATTCGGCGCCAAGCGTTTTCGCTTCATTGTCTTTCAGCGCGAAGACGTCGGTTTGCTCGAATTTCGCGACGCCGGCCAATTGATAGATTCGAACCGCGACCGGCGCGGCTTTGCCGGACGCGTCGGGATTCTGCTCCGCGCTGCCGGCGATCGTCAGATACAGCACTGGCGGTGGCTTTGGCGGTGGCGCGCATTGGGTCAGGACCGTCAGACTCAACAGGGCCAGCAAACAACGGAGGTTCATGGTTTGATCCCGTATGGTATTGAAGATACCGACGGCGTGGCCGTCTGGCTTTGCGCCCCCGACGCGGCCGCCCCGCCTGGCAAAAGCTTGGACTTGAGCGCATCTCCCGCCAGACCCTTGACCTGTTCGAGGGCGGCGCCCGGGATGGCGGCGGCCGCTTTCGCCGCCGCGTCCTCGCTGAGGCCGGCCGCGACCCCGATCTTGTCCAGAATGCCGGGCTGTTTGGCATCGGCATTGATGGCCAGCGCGAGCGTTCCGGTCGTCACGGACAGATTCGTGGGTCCATTGGCGGCGGCTGGCACGGTTGCCCGCCATTTCGCCTTGTCGATGTCGCGATACATAACGGCAACCCCGATCGTCGAAACCAATGGTTTCAGATCGATCTTGATGATTTTTTTCTCGTTGGGCGCGATCAGATATTCGCCGGAACCTTGCAATTCCGTGCCCAGGGTTTTCACTTCGAAGTCTTTCAGCGCGAAGACGTCGCTCTGTTCGAATTTGGCGGAACCGTTAAGTTGGTAAATCCTCACCCCGACCGGCGAGGCCTTGCCGAAGGCGTCGGGGTTCTGACCCTCGGTGCCGGAAATCGTCAGATTGAGCACTGGCGGCGGCTTCGCGGCCGGGGCGCAGCCCGCCATGCCGGCGAGATCCAGAAATCCCAGCAGCATCACGCGTTTCATCGTTGTTCTCTTGTTGAGATTTCACTCAGGGCACGTTCATACGCGCGGGCGAAAGCTTTGCCGAACACGCTATCGAAATCGTCCGCGAGCGCCGTGACGGTCGCGGTATGACGCGCCTCGAACACATCCCAGGCGCGGGCTTTGCGTTGCGCGGGGAGAATGGCCAGCCCACCCTGTTCCGTGCCCGCGCGGATGTTGTCCGGACTGAGTTCGTCCAGAATCGACCGGACCGCGACCTGCATCGCGGCCATCGTGGCGACTTCATGCATCCGGATGTCGCGTAACGCGTCGTCGATCGCCGCGGCCGGGGTCATGTCGGTACGGCGGCCCACGCCGAGAAGCGCCGTCAGGGCGTCATCGTCGTTGGCGGAGAACTTCAGCGGATTGTTGCCATGGGCGCGAATCATGGTCTGTTCGATCCGGAACTCGTTTTTGATCGTTGCACGCGCGATCAGTACCGAGCGCAGTCCGGCGACCACGGAGCGAAACGCCGCGCCAAGCCCCTTCATCATGGCCAGCGGGTCCGCCGGTACCGCGCCGGTCAGTTCGGCACCCTGGAAAAATGCAACCAGAGCTCTGCCGTCTCCATCGCCACTTGCCACCGGCGCCGGGGGGACGGTCCGGGCCAAAGCCGGCGCCGATGCGGCCACCGCTGCCGCCGCGGCGATTGGAACGGCGGCCATGGCAACCGCGGCCATGGGAACCGCGGTTGGTATCGCCGCCGGCGCCGCCTTGGGCATATCCGACGGTTCGTCGAACGGCGAGGCATCGCCGCCAGAGTCGAACGCCAATGGCGCCGAAGCGGCGAACGGCGGTACATCCTTCAACGGGTCGAGGTCCGGCTCGCTGAATGGGTTTGCCTCCACCGCCGCGGGTGGCGGCGCCACCGGGCGAGGCGGACGCTGGCGGACAACAGGTGCCGCCACGGGCGACGGCGCCTGGCCTGCTGCTTCGATCCCTGACCCGACCATCGGTTGGGGCGGCGCCGAATGCTCCAACGGGCTCCCCCCCAGAGACTCCACGGCTGGCGGCGCGAAAGGTGTGATCTCTTCGTCGAACGGCGCGTGGGCTTCGAACGAGGATGGGGCTTCGAAGGGCACGGGGCTTTCGAACGATGACGACGCCTCGAATGCCGCGATCGGATCAGGCGCGGGGATCGGCTCCGGCGCGGCGGCTGGCATCGGTGGAGGGGCGGCGGGACGGGCCAGGTCCGGGACCTGCCGGGAAACGGGCGGTGCGACCGGCTGAGCCGCGGGGGGAGCGGCTGGCTGAGGCGCCCCTATGCCTTCCAGCAGATCCTTATCCCAGTCGTCCGGCAGCAAATCGTCACCTGGAATGATGCCCCCTGTATGCGGAGTGGTATAGCTGGCGATCGGCGGCGGGATCATCGCGTCCTCCATCAAGGAGGAATGATCGGACTGGACCGCGCTCTGGAAGCCGCCAAACGCGCCATCGCCGTGCTCAGGGGCCATCAGGTCGAAATCGTGCGGCAGTTGGACGTTGGTCGGGGCCACGCCCAGATCGCCATACTCAGGTTCGTCGAACGCGCGGCGCGGCGGCGCGGCCGGCGCCATGGGGTCGTCCCCGAAAGGATCGCCGAAGGGGCTTTGGCCGGATGACGCGGGCGGGGTTCCGAACCCGCCGCCAAACCCCGAACTCTGACTGGCCCCTTGGGCCGCCTCATCCACGAGGCGCATTTCGATTTCGTACGCCCCAAACCTCAACCGGTCGCCGTCCCGCAAGGCGCGGGTGGTGCCTCGGCCAATCACATCGGCCTCGGTGTTCAAAAATGTGCCGTTCGTGCTGGTGTCCGCGACCTGCCATCCGCCGCCACGGAACGCGACGGCGAAATGGCGTTTGGACAACAACCGGTCGGGATCGGGGAGAACCCAGTCTACATCCGGGCCGCGGCCCACATGATATTCGCCCCCGGACACTGTGCGGGTCTCGGGCGCGACCTGATCCGGGCACCGCAACACGGTCATCGAGAGTTGCATCGGAGTCGCCTTTTGTCTTGAACGGTCAGGTTCTGGTGCCCTCTCTGTCGCGCGGCCATCGCGGGGATGGCGGTCAGGCGGCGATCAGGCTTCCTCGGGCGGTATCCGTCCAGGACCACCCGTGGCGATATTACGACCACTTTCCAGGAACCGTTTCAACCGGGCGGCGTGTCTTTCGATGTTGCCACGTGCGGATGCGAGCGCCACGGCGCCCGCGACGGCGCCACCGGTCGCGTGTGGCGGTGGCGGAACCGCGGGCTGGCCCTTGGGCGACATCGAATCTCCGCTCCAGAACGCCGCGACTCCAACCCAGGCTTCGGGCGTCTGAAACGCGCCATTTTCGGCATGCGCCATCGCGGCGCGGCGCTGCTCGTCCCGTTGCTGGCGAACCCAGGTTTCCGCGGTTTCCCGCGCCATCCGGTCAGGCTCCGGAAGGTCGGCGGGCGCGGTGCTCGCCGAGCACATGCAAGCCCACCAAACGCCCTCGCGTTTCGGTAAGGCATGCGCCAGCACACGTACCGCTTCCAGGCTGAACCCGGCGGCTTCCAAACGATCGATCGCGTCCCCGACATCCGCGCATCCGCGCAACGGCGCCTGGGCTTCCGGCGACAGCGTCGCGCGTTCCAAGATGGTCGCGAGTTCCGCCCCGGCCAATTTCGTGAGTGTTCCGGACATATCAATTAATCATCGTTATCGCGCCTTTGAGCAACAGCATGGCACCCGCGTCGACCTTGGTCATCAGGCCACCCTTGAAGCTCGCCGTCAGCCCGCCCTCGACGTTGGTTTCCAGGCCGCCCTTGAGGCTGGCCGTCATGCCGCCTTCGAGCGCGATCTCCATGGCCCCTTTGATCGTGATGCCCATCTGATCGATCTTGAGGGTACTGCCGCCAACTTTCAACTCGATGGATTGCATCGCCTCGATCGAGACCTCGCCCATGGCGGCTTTGATGGTGAGATTCCCCATGGCCACCTTCAGATCGTAATTTCCCATCGACACTTCGGTCGAATGGTTCCCCATGCCGACCTTCATGACGTGATTGCCCTGGGAAACCTCCAGCTTGTGGTTTCCCATCTTGACCGCGGCGTCGTGGTTGCCCTTGGTGACTTCGAACGTGCTGTTGCCCTCGGAAACCTTGAGGTCGCTCTTGCCTTGCAGCACCTCGAAGTAATGGTCCTTTGTGATCTTGATGGTCTGCTTGCCCTCGACGGTGATCGTTTCGTCGACCTTGACGGTGACCATGCGGCAATTGTCGACTTTCAGTGTTTGATCGTGCTCGACCGTCGTCGTCAGGTTTTTTTGAGCATGGATGAGGATCAGTTCGCTGTCCTTCTTGTCGTCGAAGGTCAGCTCGTTGAATTTGGTGGCGTCGCCTTTCAGGCTGGAGCGGGTCTTGAAGCCCGATTTCGTTTTTTCGGCCGGCATCGGATAGATCGGCGCCGATGTACCGTTGTACAGTCCGCCGACCACGATGGGCCGGTCCGGATCCCCATCGACGAACGCCACCGCGACTTCGGTGCCGACCCGTGGCAGGAAGTGCGCGCCCCAGCCGTTTCCCGCCCAGGGCTGGATGACCCGCGCCCACATCGATCCGCCGCCGGTGGCCTCGGCGCGATGGTCCCAAAAGAAGCGTACACGGACGCGCGCCAGGGAGTCGGTGTGGATTTCCTCCCCGTCCTGCATCTTGAGATCGCCGTCGACGTCATGTTGCGGTCCCATGACGAGCGCGGTGTGGAGACCTTCCATGCGCGGCCGCGGCGTAATGATCCGCTGGCGCCATGTCACGCTGGACTTGAACACCTCGAACCGGTTCCGGTACGAGACCGTGCCCTCGTTGGTGATCCAGGTATGGTCTTCGACGAAATGCTGGATCGATCGGACCACGTAGGTCGCGTCGTCGGGGCTGGCCGGCGAGTTCGCGAGGGCAAATTTGCCGCCGGGCACAAGGGCGCCGAAATGACTGGCGCCATGATAGCGCTGGACCTCCGCCTCGGCCGCCTGGATTTCGAACTTGGCGCGCGCCTCCACGACGCTCGCGGTATTCGTCAAAGCCGGCCAGCGAAACACGTCCCGTGTGGCGGCGCCCGCCGTTTTCAGCACGGTCTTTTGTTCGTTCTCCAACTTGGTGCCCGGTTTTTCCGGATCGTAGTCACGCGTCTTGAAAGCGCCGGTCGCGGTCCCTGTCGGGGCCCTCCACTCCGTGATGCCTTCGACGTCGACATCGCTGACCGAGAATTTCAGCTTCGCGTTGGGGATGTCCTGGAACGCCGAGTTCGCATCGGTGACGATCAGCGTGTGTTTCGAGTCGGTGTGCTCGAAATAATAGAAGAAACCCTCTTCCTCCATCAGCCGCAGGGCGAAATTATAATCGGTCTCATTGTATTGAACGGTATAGACACGCGGGCTGCTGCTGCCTGTCACCTTGAAGGTGACATCGGTCAGGGCGGCGTCATTGAACAGCGACGTCAGAATGTCCTTGACCGACTTCGCCTGATAAACCCGGCAATCGAAGCTTTGGTTCAGGAACCAGAGCCGTGGCCTGACGGTCAGCCGGTAGCCTCGGAACTCCACCGCGGTGTCGGTGCCCCGGAGGACACCTCGCTCTTCGATCTCCTGAACGATGCCGTGGAAATGACGGATGGGCGCGCCGTCGCCATGCAACGTCAGGCAAACCGGCATGTTCAGGATATCTTCGGGCTTGATGACGCCTTTTTGACTGACCGCGTGAATCTCGAATTGGAATAAGTGGCTGATCTCCTCATCGGCGGACAGGTACGTCGGGATCAACGCATCCGTCCCGAGCGGCGACGTCATCGACATCAGGGCCTTAGCGCGATCCCAAGCCATCTTCGGTTGGCCTTATCCATTCGTTGGTTCATCGGGGAGCTGCCTCCCCGATATTGCGAAGCGTATCAGATTTGAGCGGCGGATGTCGATAGTGAAACCGCCTCGCCCGGTGGGACAAGGCACAAGTAATATTACCGGCGTGTTGCCCGTCTCTTATCGCGCATGTCCCCCGTCATATCACTTTGAATGTCCCTTCGGCCTCTCATTCCGGCGGCAGCGTCATCCGGCGGATCGTCCCGCTCGTGCTGTGGCCCTCCCGCAAGTCGACCAGCAGCACCTTGCCGCCCCATCCTTGCACCAGATCGCCGCCAACCACCTGGTCCACGGTGTAGTCCGATCCCTTGATCAGCACATCCGGCCGCAGCGCCTGGATCATCTCCAGCGGGGTGTCCTCGTCGAACAGCATGACCATGTCGACCGGTGAGAGCGAGGCCATGACGATGGCCCGCGCGCCTTCGTTCTGAATCGGGCGGGTTGGGCCTTTCAGCCGCCGCACCGAGGCATCCGTGTTCAACGCGACGATCAACCGGTCGCAGCCCGCGCGGGCCTGTGTCAGCAGGTGCACGTGGCCAGGATGGATCAGGTCGAAACAGCCATTCGCGAAGCCGACCTTCAGGCCTTGCGCCCGCCAGCCCGCGGCTTGCGCCTTCGCCTCCTCGAAACCCAGGACTTTGCGATCCGTCGTCGCGAGGCCGCCGGTATGCAAGGCGTTCAGCAATTCGGCCTGGCTGACGGTCGCGGTGCCCGGCTTGCCGACCGAAATCCCGGCGGTGACGTTGGCCAGCATGGCCGCGTCCGTCAGCGATGCCCCGGCCGCCATGGCGACGGCCAGCGCCGCCACCAGAGTATCGCCGGCACCGGACACATCGGCGACCGCCCGCGCCCGGGCGGGGAAGTGTAACGCGGGTTTATCGCGGCGCGCCAGGGTCAGGCCTTTGGCCGATCGGGTCACCAGAACGGCCTCGCCGCGGGTTGCCTCCAGCGCCGCGCGCCCGGCCCGGTCGGCCTCGGTGTCGAACAGCGCGTCTATATTGGTGGCGGCCCGAACTTCCAACTCGTTCGGTGTCAGGACGGTCACGCCGCGGTAGGCCCGGAAATCCGGCCGCTTGGGATCCGCGATCACCGGTTTGCCCCGTGCGGCGATCAGAGTTAGCAGCGGCTCAAGGACCGCGTCGCACAGGACACCCTTGGCGTAATCGGACAGGACAACGATGTCGGTTTCGCGCAACGCATCCTTGACCCGCTCCAGCAGGGCGGCAACGCTCACCGGGTCCAAGGGCGCGGTGGTTTCCTCATCAAGGCGTAGCAACTGCTGGGCGCCGGCGATGAAGCGGGTTTTGGCGGTCGTCGGGCGGTCCCGCGCGACAATCAGGGCGGAGGCGACCCGGTTCGCATCGCGCAACAGGCTGACGATGACCTTCCCGGCGTCGTCGTCGCCGATCACGCCGGCGAGTATGGCATGCCCTCCCAGGGTGGCGATGTTCATGGCGACGTTGGCGGCGCCGCCCGCCGTGTCGTGCTGCCGCCGCGGCCGCAATACCGGGATCGGCGCTTCAGGTGACAGGCGGTGCGCGTCGCCGATTCGATATCGGTCGAGAATCACGTCACCGACGACCAGAACCCGCGCGCGACCGAATTGGCGGACAATCCCGGCAAGGTCTCTGTCGTCCGGCACTGGCTCGTCCATCATCTCATGCTCCGCGTCATGGCCCTCGAACTCCTGCCTCCTGGCTCATGCCCTGTTGGCGAGTCGCCGGTCATGGCACCGTCCCCGTCGTTCATCAGACGGCCTGGATAGCAGCCTCAAGGTATCGCCGCACTCGTGAAATTTACGCGATGCATGGTTCCCTGACAGCGTCCGGCGGGCTAGAAGGACGGTACCCCGAGGATACGGCCCGAAGGTCGACCCCCGCCTGGCCGCGGCACGCAAGGAGGTTTCGTGAACTACTTTCCGCCGTTTGAAGTGATCCGGCGCTCCGTCGATATCTCGACCGTTCGCGGGGAACTGCGGGTTAATGTGTCCTATGAGGATTTCGTTAAGCTTTTAAAGCTATGGCTCTCATTGCGTTATTTATTGAGAAGTGTTAACCGCGAATGGCGGCTTGGGAACGGCGGTCGACACCCATGGACAACAAAGCATTCGAAGCGTGGCTGGAAGTGGTCCGGAGCCTTACCTCGGAACAGCGCCAGCAGGTGACCC
>SHWL01000175.1 GCA_009693865.1 Acetobacteraceae bacterium
CGTCGCCTCAAGATCGACCACCAGACCGATGGAGGTAACGATCGACGCCCAGGTGCCGGACAACAGAGAGGCTGGTTTCTTGCGCATCCGGGGTGAGAATCGTACTGCGCCGTGACCGTGCAAGCCTTAGATTCGCGCGTATGGGGCTGTGCCCTTGGCGGGGTTCCAAGGGGCGGCGCCCCTTGGTCGGGGTCCGGGGTGAAACCCCGGCGCTTCCCCCGCCTCACACCCTCACCGTGGCAGCGATGTCGTGCCCATCAGGAACTGGTCCACGGCGCGGGCGCATTGGCGGCCTTCGCGGATGGCCCAGACGACCAGCGACTGGCCGCGGCGCATATCGCCCGCCGCGAACAGGCGGTCGCGGGAGGTGCGGTAATCGACCGTGTTGGCCGCGATGTTGCCACGTTGGTCCAGGGTGACGCCCGCCTGGTCCAGCAGCGCGTTCTTCCGCGGGCCAAGGAAGCCCATCGCCAGCAGGACAAGGTCAGCCTTCAGTTGAAATCCGCTGTCAGGCGCTTCGCCCAGTTGCATTCGTCCATCGGCGCCTTTGGTCCATTCGGCGCGCGCGCAATCCAGCGCGACGACGCGGCCGTTCTCGCCGACCGCGTCTTTGGTCAGCACCGACCAATCGCGCTCGCAACCTTCGTCGTGCGCGTGCGACGACCGCAGCTTGTCGGGCCAGTCCGGCCAGACCATCGCCTTGTTTTCCTTTACCGGCGGCTTTGGCATGATCTCGATCTGCGTGATCGAGGCCGCGCCCTGCCGGGCCGAGGTGCCGATGCAGTCGGATCCTGTATCGCCGCCGCCGATGACAACGACATGCTTGCCCTTGGCCGAGATCGTGCCAGTTCGCGCCGCCGTCGCTTCGTCGTCGCCCGCGCCGCGCTTGTTCTGTTGGGTCAGGAAATCCATCGCGAAATGAATACCGTCGAGTCCCCGGTTCGGTACCTGAAGATCGCGTGGCCACTCGGCGCCGCCGGTCAACGCGACCGCTTCGAACTTTCCCATCAGCGAGTCAACAGTCACCGCGACACCCACCTCGACACCGGTGCGAAACTCGACCCCTTCGGCAGCCATCTGGGTCATGCGGCGATCAATCAGATGTTTTTCCATTTTGAAATCGGGGATGCCGTAGCGCAGCAGCCCGCCAACGCGGTCATTCTTTTCAAACAGCGTCACTGCGTGACCCGCGCGCGCCAGTTGTTGCGCGCAGGCAAGCCCAGCTGGGCCGGATCCCACGACCGCCACGCGTTTGCCGGTTTTCGTGGATGGCGGCTCCGGAACGATCCAACCTTCTTGCCATCCGCGATCGACGATGGCGCACTCGATCGTTTTGATGGTCACCGGCGAGTCATCGATGTTCAGCGTGCACGACGCCTCGCATGGCGCTGGGCATATCCGTCCGGTGAATTCCGGGAAGTTGTTGGTGGAATGCAGCACCGTCAGCGCGTCCTGGAACTGCTCGCGATACACGAGATGGTTCCAGTCGGGGATCATGTTGTTGACCGGACAGCCGTCGTGACAAAACGGAATCCCGCAGTCCATGCATCGCGCCGCCTGCCCCTTTAACGCCTCGGCCGGCAGCGGTTTGGTGAATTCCTTGAAATTCTTCACCCGCTCGGCGGCTTTTTCATAGCCGCGATCGTGGCGTTCAATTTCAAGAAATCCGGTAATCTTCCCCATGGTCGTCTCCAAGGCGTTATTGTCTCAAAACCCGCGTCCTCTCCCCATCGTCATGGCCCGGCTGGTCCGGGCCACCCGTCGCGGCCCCGTGCTGGTGTGGGTGGCCCGGACAAGCCGGGCCATGACGATGGAGGGAGGAGAGTGCCGTCGCGCGGCGGCGATTGCCGGGCCTCTCCTTACTCCGCCGCGACGGTCTTCGCCGCGTCCTGCTCGGCCTTCAGGTCCAGCAGTGCCCGGCGGTAATCGCGCGGCATGACCTTGACGAAATTCGGCAATTCCGCGTCCCAGTTGTCCAGCAGAGATCGCGCGCGATCGCTGCCGGTGAACAGCAGATGCCGCTCCACCATGATGCGCAGGCGTTCCGCGTCGAAGCGCAGCGGGTCGCCCATGCCGTTGTCGTCGACACTGATCGAGCGCTGCCGCGGACGGCCCGGAGGCATGGCACTCGCGTCCATCAGCCCCGGTTCCGATGCGCCGACCTTTTCCAGATCGACCTGCGCGGTGTTGCAGAGTTGTTTGAACCGGCCCTCGGGATCGAGGACGTAAGCGATCCCGCCCGACATTCCCGCCGCGAAGTTCCGCCCGGTCGCGCCCAGTACCAACACGACGCCGCCGGTCATGTATTCGCAGCCGTGGTCGCCGCAGCCTTCCGCCACCGCGACCGCACCTGAATTGCGGACCGCGAAGCGCTCGCCCGCGACGCCCTGGAAATACGCTTCGCCCGAGATCGCGCCGTACAGCACGGTATTCCCGACAATGATGTTCTCCGCCGGGTCGCGGCGCGCCTGACGCGGCTGGCGCACCACCACCCGCCCTCCGGACAGGCCCTTGCCGACATAGTCGTTGGCATCGCCCGTCAAGGTCAGCGATACGCCGCGCGACAGAAACGCGCCGAAACTCTGGCCCGCATTACCGGTAAGCGCGATCGCGATCGTGTCTTCCGGCAGACCCGCGTGACCGTAACGTTTCGCCACCTCGCCCGAGAGCATCGCGCCCACCGTTCGGTTAACGTTTCGAATCGCCCGCTCGATCCGCACCGGCTCGCCTTTTTCCAGCGCCGCCGCGGATTCAATGATCAGCTCCTGATCCAGCGCCTTGTCGAGGTGATGGTCCTGCGTTTCGCAATTGAAGATCGCGACGCCGTCCTTCGGCGCGGGTTGATACAGGATGCGGCTGAGATCGACGCCCTTGGCTTTCCAGTGCTCGACCGAGCGGTGCATGTTCAGCCTGCCAACCTGGCCGACCATCTCGTTGAACGTACGAAAACCAAGCTGCGCCATGATCTCGCGCACTTCCTCGGCGATGAAGAAGAAGAAGTTGATCACGTGCTCGGGCATGCCGGTGAAGCGCTTGCGCAGGATCGGATCCTGCGTGGCGACCCCGACCGGGCAGGTATTCAGATGACATTTGCGCATCATCACGCAACCCGCCGCGATCAGCGGAGCGGTCGCGAATCCGAACTCATCCGCGCCCAGAAGCGCGCCAACGACGACGTCGCGCCCGGTGCGGAACCCGCCATCGACCTGCACCGCGATCCGGCCGCGCAGTCCGTTCAGCACCAACGTCTGTTGCGTTTCCGCCAGCCCGATTTCCCAAGGCGACCCCGCGTGAGTAAGCGACGTCAGCGGACTGGCCCCCGTGCCGCCCTCATATCCGGCGATCGTGACGTGATCCGCGCGCGCCTTCGACACACCGGCCGCGACGGTACCGACCCCGACCTCGGACACCAGCTTGACCGAAATGCGTGCTTTCGGGTTGGCGTTCTTCAAATCATGGATCAGTTGCGCGAGATCCTCGATCGAGTAAATATCGTGATGCGGTGGCGGAGAAATCAATCCAACCCCGGGCGTCGAGTGCCGCACCTTCGCGATATTCTTATCAACCTTATGTCCAGGTAACTGCCCGCCCTCGCCAGGCTTCGCTCCCTGGGCCATCTTAATTTGAATATCGTCGGCGTTGACCAGATATTCCGTGGTCACGCCAAACCGCCCGGACGCGACCTGCTTGATCGCGGAGCGTTCGGAATCGCCGTTCGGCAACCGCACGTAACGATCGGATTCCTCGCCGCCTTCGCCGGTGTTGGACTTGCCGCCAATGCGATTCATCGCGATCGCCAGCGTCGTGTGAGCTTCCCGCGAGATCGAGCCGAAACTCATCGCGCCCGTGGCGAACCGCTTCACGATGTCTTTCGCCGGTTCGACCTCCTCGATCGGGATCGGCTCGTTGGCCAGTTTGAATTCCATGAGACCGCGAATGGTCAGCAACCGTTCGCTTTGATCGTTGATCGACTGGGTGAACTCTTTGAACCCGGCATAGGAGTTACCGCGCACCGCGCGCTGCAGCCGGCCGATCGACTCCGGTGTCCACGCGTGGCTCTCGCCGCGCAGGCGGAACTGATAGTCGCCGCCGACGTCCAGCATCGACCGGTACAGCGGGTTGTCGCCATAGGCGTTGCGATGGCGCGTGACCGCTTCCTCCGCGACTTCGCTGAAGCCAACGCCTTCGATGGTCGTCGCCGTGCCGGTAAAGCATTTCTCCACGAACGCTGACGACAATCCGACCGCGTCGAATATCTGCGCGCCGCAATACGACTGGTACGTGGAGATGCCCATCTTGGACATCACCTTCATGATGCCCTTGCCCAGAGCCTTGAGGTAGTTCTTGCGGACATCGTAAGCGGTCAAAGCCAGGCTGGATTTGATCCGGATCTGCTCCAGCGTTTCGAACGCCAGATAGGGATTGATTGCCTCCGCGCCATAACCGGCCAGCACGCAGAAGTGATGCACTTCGCGCGCCTCACCGGTCTCGGCCACGAGGCCGGTGCTGGTGCGCAACCCCTGACGGATCAAATGATGATGCGTCGCCGCGGTCGCGAGCAGCGCCGGGATCGGGATGCGATCCGGTCCCGCCGCGCGGTCCGACAGAACCAGGATGGTGTAATCGGCGAGCACCGCTTCCGTCGCTTCGCGGCATACGCGCTCGATCGCGCGTTCCATGCCCGCCGCGCCCTCGCTGGCGAGCCAGGTGGTGTCGATGGTCAGGGTGCGGAAGCCGCCGCCCGCCAGATTTTCGATATCGCGAATCTTCTCCAGATCGCCATTGGTCAGGATCGGCTGCGATACCTCCAGCCGGTAATGATTTCCGGCGTGGTGGCCCAACAGGTTCGGCCGCGGCCCGATCATGGACACCAGCGACATCACCAATTCTTCCCGAATCGGATCGATCGGCGGGTTCGTGACCTGCGCGAAGTTCTGCTTGAAGTAATTATAAAGCAGCTTCGCCTTGTTCGAGAGTACGGCCAGAGGCGTGTCGGTGCCCATCGATCCGATGGGATCGTCGCCGTCGCGCGCCATCGGCTCCAGGAAGAACTGCATGTCTTCCTGGGTGTAGCCAAACAGGTTTTGTTGCTGGTGCAGCACGGCCATGTCGTTGGGCCGCGGCAGGCCGCGCTGATCCGTGTCGGGCAGGTCCTCAAGCTTGAACTGGGTCGTCTTCAGCCAGTCCGCGTAGGGGTGTTCCGTCGCGAGTTGCTGCTTGATCTCGTCATCGTCGATGATCCGGCCCTGCTCCATGTCGATCAGCAGCATCTTGCCCGGCTGCAACCGCCATTTCCGGAGGATGCGTTCTTCCGGCACCGGCAGCACGCCCGCTTCCGAGGCCAGGATCACATGGTCGTCATCGGTCACGATATACCGCGCGGGCCGCAATCCGTTGCGGTCCAGCGTGGCGCCGATCTGGCGCCCGTCGGTGAAGGCGATCGCGGCGGGCCCATCCCAGGGCTCCATCAGCGCGGCATAGTATTCGTAGAACGCCTTGCGCTCCGGGCTCATCAGCGGATTGCCGGACCAGGCCTCAGGAATGAGCATCATCATGGCATGGGCCAGCGAGTAACCGCCGGCCACCAGGATTTCGAGCGCGTTGTCGATGCAGGCGGTGTCGGACTGGCCGTGCGGGATAATCGGCCACATCTTGTCGAGGTCGGGACCGATCAGGTCGGACGACATCGAGCGGCGCCGCGCGTACATCCAATTGACGTTACCGCGGACGGTATTGATTTCCCCGTTATGCGCGAGGAACCGGTACGGGTGCGCCAGCTTCCAGGACGGAAATGTGTTGGTGGAGAACCGCTGATGCACCATCGCCAGCGCCGACTGGGTCAGCGGGTTGATCAGGTCCTGATAAAACGAGCCGACCTGGGTCGCGAGCAGCAACCCTTTGTACACCACCGTCCGGCTGGAAAACGACGGCATGTAAAGCTCGCTGAGACCCGGAAGCGACCTGCGCTCCGCCATGCTGCGAATGTTGTTCAGGATTTGCTTGCGGATGGCGAGAATTTTCCGCTCGAACGCGTCCTGGTCCTTGATTTGCGGGCTGGCGGAGATGATGGCCTGGCGGATGACCGGCATGGTCTCGATCACGGCTGCGCCAAGACCGGTCAAATCCGTCGGCACCTCCCGCCATCCCACCGTGGTCTGCCCCTCCTGGGCCACCACGGTCTCAAACCGCTCGATCGCATAGGCGCGGGCTTTCTCGTCGCGCGGCAGGAAGCACATCGCGACCGCGTACCGGCCCGGCCTGGGCAGGCTTTTCCCCGCGGTGCGAGCCCAGTCGGCGAGGAGTTGATCGGGCATCTGGATGAGGCAACCGGCGCCGTCGCCCATCGACGGGTCCGCGCCGACGGCCCCGCGATGGTCCAGATTCACCAGGATTTTCAGGCCCTGGGTGATGATGTCATGAGATTTTCGGCCTTTGATGTTCACGACAAAGCCAACGCCACAGGCGTCATGCTCATTGCGGGGGTCGTACAGGCCTTGTCTCACAACCTCGTTCATTGTGCCGTCTCGGTTATCCGTGGGATGCGGCGCCAGTGCCGCAAGAGACGCACAGTGCCTTACGTTGCGGGGAATGGCAACATTCCTGCCGCATTGCAGCGAAGAATTGGGGGAGGGGGGATTTGCCCCCATTGGGCGAACGACCCCAAGTCCGGCCGCCCGCGCGGACGACACATTGACCTGGCGGCGTGCCGCGTTTTGGATCAATGTCCGCCCTGGTGGAAGCGATGTGGCAAACGGAGAGTAACGCCAATGACCCAGCAGCCCCCTCGTTTTAATGATGGAGCCGCTTACGAGCGGGGGATGGCCGGTTGGAGTCAACTCGTCGGGAACGTCTTCCTCGACTGGCTGGCGCCCCCGCCTGGCCTGCGCTGGATCGACATCGGCTGCGGCAACGGCGCCTTCACCGAGTTGCTGATCCAGCGATGCGCGCCCGCCGAGACGCAGGGGATCGATCCGTCAGAAGCGCAACTCGCGTTCGCGCGGACGCGGCCGGCGGCGCGCGACGCGGCTTTTCTTTTGGGCGATGCCATGGCCTTGCCGTTCGGCGTCGACCGGTTCGATGCCGCTGTCATGGCGCTCGTGATCTTCTTCGTTCCCGATCCGGTCAAAGCCCTCGCCGAGATGAAGCGGGTGGTCGCTCCGGGTGGCACGGTCGCGGCCTATGTATGGGACATCTTCGGTGGCGGATCTCCCGGGGAGCCGGTTCAGATCGAAATGCGCGCTGCTGGCATCACGCAGCCGCGCCCCCCGAGCGCCGGTGCTTCACGCATGGAGGCACTGCGGGATCTATGGACTGGCGCGGGACTTGAGGCGGTCGAGACTCGTGACATCGCGGTGCGGCGGAGCTTCGCCAGTTTTGAGGACTTCTGGCGTTCATGCTCGGCCATGACGAGTATCGGGCCGCCACTTGCCGCGATGGCGGCCGGCGACGTGGAACAACTCAAGACGCGGGTACGGGTTCGGGTGGGGGCGGAGGCGGATGGGCCGGTCGTATGTCATGCGCGGGCCAACGCGATAAAGGGCCGCGTGCCAAAGTCGTCGTGATCGCGCGATGGCGGCGCGGTTCGTGACATTGGCGGGACGGCGCCGGCGCAATCCAGATTGAAATCGCCCCCGCCCGCGGTTATCATTCCATCCGAACCGGGCGGAATGGCGGTTTCGGCCGGGCACCGGGAAGTCTGGCGATCCTGACCGCCCAGCACCCGCGCGTCGACCGAAACGGAACCAAAAGGAGGACGTCATGGCGAACACAACGCGACTGTTATCGGCACTCATGGCCTCGGCGTGCGTTTCGTTCGCCCTGCCTGCCGCCGCGCGCGAAGCGGATCAGAAACTCGGCAGGGTCCATTTTGAAACGTCGTGCTCGCCGGAGGCCGCTGCCGCGTTCGATCGGGGCATGCTGTATCAACACTCGTTCTGGTATCGCGCGTCTCAGTCATCCCCTCATTTTTATCCCGTAATTTCAATGAGTTGAAATAGAGGTCCCCGACATCGAAACCAATCTCGTTCTGGCGTGGCCGATGGGCCGGGCGCTGTGTGGCAGTAATCGGGCCGTCGCGCGCTACAACGAGAGTCAA
>SHWL01000024.1 GCA_009693865.1 Acetobacteraceae bacterium
CCGCGGTGTATTCGGTTCGGGTGATGGCGAGCGGCTGGCCCATTCGGTCCTCCTGTGGCCGGGGAGCGGCCTGGAAGTCATCGAATCGAAGATCTGGACCGATTCCCAGCCCCGGGCGGAGAGTCAACCTTTAGGACGGCTGGTATTACATCAGTTGAAACACGACGCGATCGAAATGAAACAGGCATTGCTGCGCGGTGAAATCCCGCGCATGGCCGAACTGCTCAATCACTCCTGGGAGGCAAAAAAGCGCACCGCGGGCGGCATCAGCACCAACACGATCGAGCAATTGTATTTGCGTGCGTTCGACGAGGGCGCGATCGGTGGCAAAGTTTCCGGCGCCGGCGGCGGCGGGTTCATGATGTTCATTGTCCCACCGGAACGGCGCATCGCGGTGATCAGGGGGCTGAATGAACTGGGCGGAACGGCCAGTGGGGTTCATCTAACGCACACAGGGGCTGAGTCCTGGTCGGTGTGATTTTTGAGTGGGCGCGGCCCGGTGGATTACTCCGCTTCCCGGGGCAGCACGATCCAGGTGTCCTGGCTGACCTCGGTCAGCACATCGTCGGCCAGCGCCCGTCCCGCCGGTTTGGCGTAAACGCTTACAAACCGTGCTTTGGGCAGCATCGCCCGCACCACCTTCGCCGCCATCAGAACAGCTTACCGCCGTTCGGCACTTTGAAGTCCGGCGCGATCAGCACGACCGCCGCGTCCGCGTCGGGCATCCCGAGAGTCAAAACCTCGCTCATGAAGGGGCCGATCTGTCTGGGCGGGAAATTGACCACGGCGCAAACCTGACGGCCGAGCAACCGGTCGGCGTGGTAATGCACGGTCAATTGCGCGGACGATGTTTTCACCCCGATCTCCGTCCCGAAATCGATCGTCAGCTTGATCGCGGGCTTCCGCGCCTCGGGGAAATTCTGGGCGTCGATCACGGTGCCGACACGAATGTCCACCTTCTCGAAGTCGTCGAACGCGATGGGCGCGGCCATGCGGTGATCCTCCCGATGCGTCAGGTTTTGTCAGAGAGCCGTCGACGCGTCATACTACGCGACGCAACCCCGTTCGCACACAGAGGAAGTTCATGCGCGATTACCAATTGCCCGGCCGTAGCCCGGTTTATGCCACCCACGGCATGGCCGCCACGTCGATGCCGGCGGCGACGCTGACCGCGCTGGACGTCCTTCGAAATGGCGGCAACGCGCTGGACGCCGCCGTCGCCGCCTGCGCGGTGCTGTGCGTGATCGAGCCACAATCCACCGGCATCGGCGGCGACTGCTTCTGCCTCTATGCGCCCGCTGGGACCGGCAAAGTGATTGGGCTGAATGGCTCGGGCCGCGCGCCCGCCGCGGCCTCGATCGACTGGTTCGAAAGCCACCAAATCCGGGCGATCGAAAACACCTCGGCCCATTCGGTTACCGTTCCGGGCGCCCTGAGCGGCTGGGAGACGCTGCTGAAAGCGCACGGCCGGAAGGGTTTGGACGAATTGCTGCAGCCAGCGATCCGCTTCGCCGAGGAAGGGTGGCCGGTAGCGCCAAAGGTCTCCTGGGACTGGCAGCGGCTCGAAGGCAAACTGCGGAAGAACGGCGCCCACCACTTCCTGCCCGGCGGGCACGCGCCGAAGGCGGGCGATCTGTTCGTTCAACCCGCGCTGGCGGAGACGTTGCGCTCCGTCGCCCGCCATGGCGCCCGCGTGTTCTATGAAGGTCCCATCGCCGCCGACATCGTCGCCACGCTGCGCAAACACGGCGGCCTGCATACCGAGGAAGATTTCGCCCTCGGCCTCGCCAACGCCGATTTCGTCGAGCCTATCACGATCAAGTGGAACGGCCACGACGTCTATCAAATTCCGCCGAACGGCCAGGGCATCCTGGTGCTGCAAATTCTGGGCATGCTGGAAGGTCTTGGCGACGCGCCGGACGGCCCCACCGGCACGATCCGCGCGCATCGCCATGTCGAGGCGGCCCGTCTGGCCTACCGCGACCGCGATGCCTTCGTCGCCGATATGTCGCAGGTGGACGTTCCCGTCGCGAAGATGCTGAGTCGGGATTACCTGAATTCGCTTGGCCGCCTTATCAAAGACGATACGGCGATGGTCGATCTGCCGGCTGCTGGTGAGGCGATCATGCCGCCGCACCGCGACACGATTTATCTGTGCGTGGTCGACAAAGACGGCAACGCGTGCAGCTTCATCAACTCGCTGTTCCAGGGTTTCGGGTCGGGGATTCTGTCGGAACGTTCCGGCGTGATGTTGCAAAACCGCGGCTTCGGCTTCCGGGTGCAACGCGGCCATCCGAACTGCATCGCGCCACGCAAACGTCCGCTGCACACGATCATTCCGGGAATGGTCGGCAAGGACGGACAGGCGGTGATGCCGTATGGCGTCATGGGCGGACACTACCAGCCGATGGGACACTCCTGGTTCCTGACCAACTTCCTGCAATATGGCCTGGACATTCAGGAATCGATCGATCTGCCGCGGCTATTCCCCTACCAGGGCAAGCTGGAGGTCGAGGGCGGGATTTCCGCCGACGTCGTCGCGCGACTCATGAAGATGGGCCACGTGCCGGACCTGATCGAACGTCCGCACGGCGGCGGTCAGGCGATCTGGATCGACCGTGAACGGGGATGCCTCGTCGGCGGGTCCGAGCCGCGGAAGGACGGGCTCGCGCTGGGGTATTAAGCGACGCCTCAGGCAAGCGCGCGGCGCAACGTCTCGACAATGCGGTCCTGGAGCGCCTCGGTCAGATAGGGATGCATGGGCAGGCTCAGCACCTCCGTGGCCAGACGTTCCGCGCAGGGGAGTCCGTTGCCCGCGACCGGATACATCTTGTAGGCGACCTGCTGATGCACCGCCTTCGGATAGTAGATCGCGGTGGGAACCCCGGCCGCCTTCATTTCGGCCGCGATAGCATCCCGGTCATGGCCGGGAACGCGGACCGTATATTGCGCCCACACCGAGGTCAGACCGTCCCGCACCTGAGGCACGATCGCGACATCGCCAAGCGCATCGTTGTATCGGCGGGCCACACGCTCCCGCGCTTCGATCTCGTCCGGGAATATTTTGAGCTTTTCGATCAGCACTGCCGCCTGGATCGTGTCCAGCCGTCCGTTCATGCCAATGCGCACATTGTCGTATTTGTCGATGCCCTGACCATGGTTGCGCAGCGAGCGCATGATCTCCGCGAGGTCCGCGTCATCCGTGAAAACCGCGCCGCCATCGCCGTAGCAACCAAGCGGCTTGGCGGGGAAAAAGCTCGTGGAGGTCGCGTCGCCGAAGACCCCGACCGGGCGGCCTTTGTAGGTCGCGCCAAAACTCTGCGCCGCGTCCGACAGCACCCAGAGGCCCTCGGCGGCGCAGAGTGGTAGAATTGCATCGTAGTCCGCCGCCTGGCCGAACAGATCGACCGTGATCACCCCAGCCGGACGTAAGCCTTTCGCGCGCGCCGTGCCGATCGCCTGCGGCAGGCTGGCCGGGTCGATGTTGAACGTGTCAGGAAGCGAATCGACGAAGACCGGCGTCGCGCCAACCCAGGCGACGACCTCGGCGGTCGCGGCGAAGGTAAATGTCGGGCACAGCACGGCGTCGCCGACGCCCACGCCTTTCGCCATCAGCACCAGCGCCAGCGCGTCCGTGCCGCTGGCGCAGGAAATCGAGTGACGCGCCCCGCAATACGCCGACAAATCGGCCTCCAAAGTCGCGACCTCAGGCCCCATGATGTAGGCACCGTGATCCACGACGCGCAGGATGGCCTCGTCCACGGCTGAGCCCAGACGGCGGCGTTGCGCGGCGAGGTCGATGAACGGAATGGGCGCGTGCGACATTGAAGAAGTTCCTCAAGGATCCCCGCCCCCGTGTCGCGATAACGGGTGTCTGTCAACGGGCGGGCAGGGCGCCGTCTTTGCAACCTCGCGTTGACCGGTATGCTGACGCGATAACCGCGAGGAAACCGGCCATGAAATACGGCATCCATTTACCCCATGCGGGCGATCAGGCAACCCCGGCGCTGATCCGCCGTCACGCCGAACAGGCCGAGGCGATGGGGATCGACGATGTCTGGGTCAGCGAACACATTATCGTGCCGCGCGACAAATTTCCCCGCTCGCCGCTGTTCTTCGATCCGGTCCTGAGCCTGTGTTGGGCGGCGGCGGTCACGAAGCGGGTGCGGCTTGGCACCACGGTTCTGGTGTTGCCGATGCGCCATCCGCTGCCGTTGGCCAAAGAACTCGCCACGCTCCACAACTTCTCCGAGGGCCGCCTCATCCTGGGCGCGGGATCCGGCTGGTTGAAGGAGGAATTCGCGGCGCTCGGTGTGCCATTCGAGGAACGTGGGCGGCGGTTGGACGAGGGGTTGGCGATGATGCGCGCGGTCTGGTCGCAGGATCCGGTCACGTTCACCAGCCGTTATATCCCGGCGGTGATCGAGGGCATGACGATGACGCCGATGCCGATCAGCCCAATCCCGTTGTGGTTCGGTGGCAGCGCGGAGCCCGCGTTGCGCCGCACGATCCGGATGGGCGATGGCTGGCACGGGAGCGGGCATACCGCGGCCCAGGCCGCGCCTTTGGTCGCGCGGCTGCGGGCGGCTCGGCCGGGCGCGGATTTCACCGTGTCGATGCGGGTGCAATGGGACGGGCGCGACCGGGGGGTGCTGCGGTCGCTGGTCGATGGCTACGCGGCGATCGGGGTGGGGCATTTGTTGATCGCGCCACAGGATCGGAACGTGGATGACTGGGAGGCGGTGACCGCTGGCGTTGGGTCGTTGGTGGGGTAGGGGGCCCGGACTGAATGAGGTGGCCCCGGAAACTGGACAGGTAGCCAAGAGAGAGTCTTCCCTTGGAACGGCCGCCTGGCCGAAGCTGAGACATGACCAATACGCGGAAGAAACACGGGCCTGAGTTCAAGGCGAAAGTGGCGCTTGCGGCTGTGCGGGAAGAACGCACGATCGCCGAGCTGTCGAGCCGGTTCGGGGTCGACGTCAGCCAGATACATGCTTGGAAAAAGTCCTTGCTTAAGGGAACGGCCTCGTTGTTCGCGCGAAGCCCTGGCGGTCCGGCCAATGGCGCGGCGGCGGACGAGGCCTTGACGGCCCCCTTGTATGAAAAGATTGGCCAACTGACGGTGGAACGCGATTTTTTCGCAAAAGGTCTGCGCCATGAATCGATCCGAGCGGCTCGCGCTGGTGGACCATGATGACCCGGTCCTGCCGCTCGTGGCGCAATGCCGTCTGCTGAAGGTCGCACGCTCCACCTTATATTACCGGCCGGCGCCGATGAGCGCGGACGATCTGGCGGTGATGCGGCGGATGGATGAGTTGCATTCGGCCTTGCCTTTTTATTGATCCCGCCGGATGGCGGACGTTCTCCGGCGGGAAGGCTGGGCGGTGAACCGCAAACGGGCCAAACGGTTGATGGGAATCGAGGCGATCTATCAGAAACCCAACACCAGTAAGGGGCATCCGGGTCATGCGGTGTACCCTTATTTGTTGCGTGGTGTGACCATCGACCGGCCGAACCAGGTGTGGTGCGCGGGCATCAGTTATATTCCAATGGCCCAAGGGTTTGTTTATCTGGTGGCGGTGATGGACTGGTTCAGCTGGCGAGTGCTGTCCTGGCGGCTGTCGATCACCATGCAGACGGATTATTGCGTTGAGGCCTTGCGGCAAGCGGTCGAGTTGTACGGCCAGCCGGAGATTTTCAACACTGACCAGGGCGCGCAGTTCACCAGCGCCGCGTTCGTGGACGAATTGGTGAGCCATGGCGTCCGGATCAGCATGGACGGCAAGGGGCGATATCTGGACAAAATTTTCATTGAACGGCTGTGGCAGACCCTGAAATACGAGGAGGTGTATCAAGGCGTATGGCTCGGTGGCAGAGGCGCGCCGGAGCCTTGGCGGATGGCTGGTGTTTTGCAAGGACGTGCGCCCGCGTCAGTCTTTTGATTAACGGACGCCGCGCGAAACGTTTGAAGGCGTTGCCTGTAAGCATGTGGACAACGCTTCCGCATCGCTGCGCGACGCTCCGGCGTTGCCCACATGCTTACAGGCACATCGTCGGGAAAAGGAAATAATAATGTATTGACAAATATACAATTGGGTCTGGACTGACCCTCAGACACTCCTCTGGATCGGGAGCGGCATTGGAAACGCGGTGAGACTCTCTCTTAAGTCACCTCGATTCCTGTCCAACCAATGGGGGTCCACCTTAGATATTTTTGATGGTGCGGCTTTTATCGTCCTCTCGTCAAACATGCCTGGCGCAGGGAAGCGAGGTGAGGCCGCTGCGTCAAATCGGCGAGATTCTCTCAAAGGGTGCCCGGCCCGCGTGCTGGTGAATATGAAACACCCACTCGTCTCCGCGATTAACGAGATTTTTGCCGAGTCGACGACGTCGGATCACAGCCGTAAGCTGTCGAAAATCGTCAATATCGGCGCGATCCGGCTGGATCCGCCGGGCATTACGATCGAACTGGACGCGCTTTATCCGAGATAAAACTGGACGCAGTGGAAACCACATCGGTCCCGGTATACCATGGGTCCGTGGCGGCGTTTTTCGCCGGAGACGCGGCCGACGGCGGATATCCGGGGCTGTGGCGAAAGCCGGTGGCATTTCGAAAACCGTGGTGGTGCCAAGCGGGTTTCGAAACATTGACATGGCCGCATGGCCAAGGTTGAGTGCGCCGGCGAGTAGGCTGCCGATCATGATTGATATTGGAGGCGCGAATGTACTCTTACCTTCTTGCGGCCGGTAGTGTGCTTCTGTTGGTCGGATTTCTGGTCGCGACCACGTTGTTCCAGCAGCGCGACGCGACACAAAGAACGACAATTCTTGAAAGTGCTCCCGTCGCGGTAAAATGCACCGAATTTTTTCAAAGCGCCAACGCTTACTTCGCACGTCGCAAAGACAAAACGATATTCTGGGATCGAGATTACGTGATCCCGGTATACTTTCTGGTTCTCACTGTCGTGTTCTGGTCGGTCTTGAGTTTCTTGGGTCCCTCGATTTTCGCCTCCGATGGCCCGACCAGCTATGTCTGGGGCGGGGTCTATGCCATTGGGGGAAAAATGTCTGGCCCGGACCTCGCGAAGTACCAATCCAGCACATTGTTCGTGGTGAGCGTCGCGTTTCTCGTATCGTACTATCGTATAATTTCCGGATTGATTGGGCGGATAAACAATAACGATATCAGACCTTCAATGTATCATTTTTTCACAGTCCGGATCATGAAGTCCTGCCTCCTCGCCATCGCTGCGCGCCACGTGGTGGAGGCATTGCCCGATATGGGCAACGTTCTGAACAAGTCGGCTGGCGATTATCCCGTCGGGTTGGCCGCGTTGGGTTTCGCGATCGGATGGGATTCAAAGTGGGCATCCACGGCATTGTTGCATGCCATCAGGAATTTCCTGGGGTGGCAGTCGAAGAACCAACGCGAGGTGGATCCGAACCATCTTCCGCAGAACATGTCCCTTTTGGAGATCCAGGGCATGGTGGAGGAGAAAATCGAGCGCCTCTCGGAAATCGATGTCGATAACTGCCAGAAACTGGCCGAAGAGAACCCCGTCATCATCTGGGTCAGAACACTGTATACGCTGGAAGTCGTGATCGACTGGATCGGGCAGGCACAGCTATGTGTTTTGTTCGAGGCGGCGACCGTCGCGGTGCTGCGAAATCTCGGGGTGCGGGATATTTTCTGCTATCTGGATGTGATCTCTTGCCCCGAAGCGTGCGCGGCGATTCACGACGCCACGAAAATTCCGGTCGCGCTTCTTAAGCAACATGTCACATCGATCCGGAGCGACCCCTCTTTCCTGCGTTTAGATCAACTCCGGGATTCGCTGCGGCCGTCCTGAGAAAATTGTGAAATCAATGGGACGCCGCCGATTGACGAGGGGTGTGGCCGGGCGGCTGGCACAGGCGCGGTGTAGACGATTGCCGCCCGTGGCCTCGATACGGATGACCCGTGGGAACGAGACACCGGCGTCACGTTAACGCCGCGGCCGGACCATCCCCGCCAGCGCCCGCGCGTCGAAGGCGTCAAGCGCCAGCGCCGCCACCCCGTAAACGCCGATTCCCAGCGTCACCAGCGAGATCAATCCGAACCAGCGGCCCATGTGGAACAAACTGGATTATTTTCGTGTTCCCACCGTCCAGCACTATCTCATCGTGCGATCCCGGCGGCGGGAGGTTATTCATTATCAGCGCGCCGGAGACGGGATCGTATTGAAGCTTCGTCTGGACAACCTGTGCGATGGTGTACTCGAGCAAGAGCGCACCACTGTCGCGCGCGAGCGATGGAGAGCGCTGGAGACAGAGCTGAGAGATCCACTGGGCACCCTCCCTCAGATTAAGGCTACCAGTCCCTCCTTCCGCGAAGATAGTCAGACAGACGTTGGATCATCCGGTTTCCAATCAACATATCGGAGGCCGGCCATGGTCAGATGACCACATGCGGCGTGAATTCCAAAGATTCAGGAGGGTGACAACTACCGTCGCCGCCCCATATGATCCGCGCTCCTCATACTGGAGCCCAGAATGCCCGGCCCGTTGCACGGTTTTCGGATTGTCGACCTGACCTCCATGATCTCCGGCCCGTTGGCCACGATGATCCTGGCTGACCAAGGCGCCGAGGTGATCAAAGTCGAAAACCCCGATGGGGGCGACCACACCCGCGCGGCGAACAACCGGCGTGGCGGGTTCTCCGCGGGGTTCCTGAACAACAACCGCAACAAGCGCTTCGTCGCGCTCGATCTTCGTGACCCCCAGGCGAAGGACGTGCTGAAACGCCTGGTCGCGACGGCGGATGTGTTCGTGCAGAATTTCCGGCCCGGCGTCGCTGAGCGCATGGGCTTCGGCGAGGACGCGTTGCGCGCCATAAAGCCGGATCTGATTTATGTCTCGATCTGCGGGTTCGGGTTCGCCGGCCCGTACGTGGGCAAGCCGGTGTACGACCCGCTGATCCAGGGCGTGTCGGGGCTGGCGTCGATCCAGGCGGGCTCGGACACGGAACGGCCGCGGCTGGTGCGCACGATCGTGCCGGACAAGATGACGGCGATCACGGCGTCCCAGGCGATCACCGCGGCGCTGCTGTCGCGCGAACGCACGGGTCAGGGGCAGCATGTGCGGTTGTCGATGCTGGACGCGGTGGTCGCGTTCCTGTGGGCGTCCGACATGGGCAGCCAGACGTTCGTGGGCGAGGACATTCCGCAACAGGAAGCGGCGAGTTTCATCGATCTGATCTATGAAACCGCGACGGATTACATCAGCGCCGCCGTGCAATCGAACAAGGAATGGCAGGCTCTCACGCGCGCGCTGGACAGAGCGGAATGGCTGGACGATCCACGCTTCAAGACCCCGGCCTTGCGCGGGGAAAACATCAACGACCGGCTGCGGCTGACGCAAGAGGTTCTGCTGACCCGGCCCGCCGCGGAATGGCTGGAACGACTGGAGGCGGAGGGCGTGCCTTGCGCGCCTGTGCTGACCCGCACCGCGATGATCGAAAACCCTCAGGTCCAGGCAAATGAAATTGTCGTCGAGTACGAACATGAGGGCGCGGGTTTGTTGCGCCAGGCACGGCCCGCCGCCACGTTCTCGGTCACGCCCGCGACGATCCGCCATGGCGGGCGGGCCGTGGGCGCGGATACGGAAGCGGTTTTGTCCGAACTCGGATACTCCTCCGCCGAGATCGTGGCTCTGCGGGCCGGGGAATACGTGGCATGATTGATTCTCAGTGACTGGCCGATCCCAAATGTCTCCCGCTGGCGCGGCGCGATCAAGGCGCGGCCGGCAGTGCGAGAGGGAACCGATGCCGGGAGGGATGAACGGCGGTAGCGGCGACACACGGAGGAGTCGCGGAAAGTTCTGTTTGGGGAAAATGCACAATCGCTGAGCGGAATGACCTGGCGATCCCACATGCCCTTGATTCGAATCATCTTGCGATGCCACCCCATTTCCCCGCGGCTCGCACGGCCTGTCGGTGACCGTGGCCCTTCTGAACACAAGGAGTTCCAACCATGATCAAAATCCCGGCCGGACAGCTCCCGGGCGTTTATCACCGACGCATTGGCGACATCGTCGTCACGGCACTGTCCGACGGCTATCTGGATGGCACGTTGGAGGTGTTGCAAAACATCACCAAAGACGCCAGCCAGACTCTGCTTGACGCGCAATTCAGGCCGGGGCGCCGCACCTCGGTCAATTGCTATCTGGTTTATTCCGCCGGACGACTCGCGTTGGTGGAAACCGGATCGGGCGATTATTTGCTGCCGACGGCCGGGAAATTACAACAAAACCTCGCCGCCGCGGGGGTCGATTGCGCCGATATCGACACCGTGATCCTGACGCATATGCACCCGGATCATTCCGCCGGCCTGACCGACCCGAAGACCGGCCAGAAATTCTTCCCCAACGCCGAACTGGTCGTGCATGAAAACGAACCAAAGCACTGGCATGACGATGGCGCCATGAGCCGGGCCAGCGAACGCGCCAAGGCATTGTACTTCCAATGTACCCGCGACCAAATCGCGCCTTACCACAACCAGACACGCACCTTCTCCAAAGCCGAGGAAGTGTTTCCCGGCGTTACCTCGGTTCCAATGCATGGCCATACGCCGGGACACAGCGGCTATATGATCGCGTCGGGCAGGGACTCGTTGCTGATCTGGGGCGACACCATCCATGTGCCGGAAATTCAGGTGCCGCGGCCTGACGTGACAATCGAATTCGATACCGATCCGCACGCCGCCGCGGCGAGCCGCATGCGCGTGTTCGACATGGTCGCCACCGACCGGCAACTGATCGCCGGAATGCATGTGCATTTCCCCGGCTTCGCGCATTTGGTTCGCGATGGCAACGGCGGTTTCCGCATGCTGCCGGAGCCCTGGGATCAGGCATTCGGCAGTTGACGCCGGGCCTCCTGCTCGCCGCCACCGTCGCGGGTGGCGCCTACACCCTGGCCCCTGGTCCGGCGTTCCTGGCGTTGCTGGGAATCGGCGCCGGCAGCGGGCGGCGCGCGGGCACCTTATTCCTGGCCGGTCATTTCTCGGGCGATGTGCTCTGGGCCACGCTGTCGCTGGTGGCGATCATCGGCGCCCGAACGATCGGCACCGCGATCTTCGACGGGCTTGGGTCCGTTTGCGGCATCTATTTGTGCTGGCTCGGATGGCGCGCGGTGACGGCGCGGCGAATGGAGGATGGGACAACAACGTTCACGCCGAAAAATCCGTTCCGCCGAGGCCTCGCCTTCGGACTGTCCAACCCAAAAGCTTACCCCGTCGCGGTCGCGATGTTCACCGCGCTGCTGGCCGGGCAGGCAGCGGAGTTGGATTGGACCGCGCTACCGCCCTTGCTCGCCGCCGCCTGCGTGGGCTTCATCATCGCCGATATCGTTCTGATCGCGATCATTGGCGCGAGCCCGGTGCGGCATTGGTACCGCCGTCACGCGCTGTGGATCACGCGCGCATCTGGAGTTTTGTTTCTGGGGTTCGGGATCCAGGCGATCGTTTCAGCCCGGAGTTGAATGTTCGCCAAAAGGCGGTCCTCAAAGCCATGCCGAGGCTCGGCAGCACGATCAGCCCGCCACACCCAGAAGATCGTCGGCGGCCGCGCGTGCCGCCTCGGTGATCGTCTCGCCCGCGAGCATCCGGGCGATTTCTTCCCGCCGGTCATCCGCCGTCAGCGGTTCCACGGTCGTCGCGGTCCGTGTGCCCTTCGCCGCTTTCGACACTCGCATGTGCGCCAGGCCGCGCGCCGCCACCTGCGGGCTGTGTGTCACCACCAGAACCTGCACCGTCTCCGCCACCCGCGTCAGGCGCTCCCCGACCGCGGCCGCCGTCGCGCCACCAATCCCAGAGTCCACCTCATCGAACACCAGGGTCGGCACCACCGAGCCCTGAGACAACACGACCTTCACCGCCAGCATCAATCGCGACAACTCGCCGCCCGAGGCGATTTTCGCCAGCGGGCCGGGCTCCTGCCCCGGGTTGGTGGCAATCAGAAAGCGGACCTGATCGGCCCCGCCGGGACCCCAGGCGGATTCCGGGATGTCGGCGACCTCGACGAAGAAGCGGGCCTTATCCAGGCGCAGCGGCGGCAATTCCGTCATCACAGCATCGCGCAACCGGCCTGCCGCGGCCTGCCGCGCATCGGTCAACGCCCGAGCGGACGCGACGAAATGCGCCCGAGCTTCCCGGGCGGCGCTTTCCAGACCTGCCAGTTCGACCTCGCCCGACTCCAGGCCCGCCAGGCGTTCGCACAACGCATCCAACAAGGCCGGCAACTCCGCCACCGGCACACCGTGTTTGCGGCCCGCGGCGCGCAAGGCGAACAGCCGTTCCTCGGTTTGCTCCAGCAGACGGGGATCGGCGTCGGCGTCGGCGGCCAGCCTGCCCAGGAGAATGTCGGCTTCGGCGAGGGCCTCTTCGGCGCGTTCCAGAGCGGCCAAAGCCGCCTGGGCCGGATTGGTTTGATCGGCCTGGCGCGCGGGCACCAGGCGTTGCAACAACCGGGACGCGGATCGCAGCACCGACGCCGGGCCGGCCGAGCCCCGCCGGTCTCGCGGTGTGAGTTCCGCGATCGCCGCGGCGATGGCCTCGGCCTGACGCTCGTTCTGCTGCAAGCGCTGGCGGTCCGCGACCAACTGGTCTTCCTCACCCAGGCCCGGCTTCAACGTCGCGAGTTCGTCAACGGCGTGGCGCAACCACTCCTCGTCCCGCCGCGCGGTTTCGATCGCGATCCGGGCGGTTTCCAGACGCTTCTCGGCCAGACGCCAGGCCCGCCACGCCTCCGCCACGGTCTCCCGCAGGCCAGTGGGAACGCCGAACGCATCCAGCAACGTCGCATGGGTGGCGGCATCGGCGAGACCCATCTGTTCGTGCTGGCCCTGCACCTCCACCAGCAACGCTCCGATCCGGCGCAGCAGAGCGACCCCGGCGGCCTGATCGTTGACGAAGGCGCGGGACCGCCCGTCCTTCATGACGACCCGGCGCAGCACGATTTCATCCTCGGCTTCCAGCCCCTGCTCAATCAGCAAGGTCAATGCCGGATGCTCGGAGGGCAACGAGAATACCGCGGCCACGCTCGCCTGAGCGCAACCCGCGCGGACCAGTCCCGACTCGGCGCGGGCGCCAAGCGCGAGGCCGAGACTGTCCAGCAAGATCGATTTGCCTGCGCCGGTTTCCCCTGTCAGTACCGTCAGGCCCAATCCGAACGACAGGTCCAGCCGGTCGATCAGAACCACATCCCGGATGGACAGCGCTGTCAGCATCGCGCGCCTCCGGTCAGGACATCAGAACAGGGTATTCCAGGCGCGGCCCAGAAACCCGCGGGCGCCTTTGGACGGCGCCGGCAGACCTTGCGCGACCTCACCCGCGGCCGCCAGCTTGCCATAAGTCTCCTCATACCAGTCGCTGCCGGGGTCGTTGTAGCCCAGGACGGCGGCGGTTTTCCTCGCCTGCTCGCGAAGCCCCAACGCGAGGTAGACTTCCACGAGGCGAGCCAGCGCCTCGGGTACATGCGCGGTCGTCTGATACGCATCGACCACGCGCTGGAACCGGCCAAGCGCGGACTGATAGAGATGCTGCTTTTGATAATAGCGGCCGATCTCCATCTCCTTCCCGGCCAGGTGATCACGGCACAAATCGATCTTCAGCCGGGAGTCGTTGGCAAAGGCTGTGTTGGGAAAGCGGACCACCACCTCCTGCAACGCGGCCATGGCGAGTTCGGTGCCTTTCTGGTCTCGCTCAATATCGGCGATCTGTTCGTAGTACGACAATCCGCGCAGATAGTAGATATAAGCGATGTCCCGGTGTGCCGGATGCAACTGGATGAAGCGATCCAACGCCGCGATCGCGTCGGTGTATTTGTTCTGCTGGTAAAGTGAATACCCTTGCATGACCTGGGCGTTCACCGCCCATGAGGAGAACGGATAATTCTGCTCCAGACTGTTGAATTGGTCGGTGGCCGACGAAAAACGCCGCGCGTTCAAAGCGTCGAGGCCATTGTTGTACAAAACCTCGACCGGCGGGGCCGGACCCGTGGCTTTATCTTTGTCCGAGTCGCCGCAACCACCAAGAAGCGGGGCCGCGAGACAGAGCAGGAGCGGCAGGGCGCGGGCGAGCGAGGGCATCTGGATCATCGAGGCGCTTATATCACGCGATCGCACGCCGCGAAGGGCCGCGTTTCAGGCCGCGACGGCTGCCAGATGCTCGGGTGTAATATCGGCCCAGGAGGCCTGGTTCGCGAACAACGCCCGCAGCAGCTTGTTGGTCAGCCCGTGCCCTGGGCGATGCGCGATGAACCGCCCATGCAGCGCGGCGCCCGCCAATGCGAGATCGCCCACGGCATCGAGCAGCTTGTGCGCGACGAACTCATCCTTCATGCGAAGGCCGCCGGGATTGAGTATTTTGTCGCCGTCGACGATGATCGCGTTGTCCAGGCTGCCGCCCTTGGCGAGGCCGAGTGCCCGCAGATGGTCGAGTTCCCGCAGCAAACCAAAGGTACGAGCGGGAGCCACCGCATCTCGGAAATTCTCCGGGGTCAGGCGCAACGACCGGGACTGACGGCCGATCGCGGCATCGGCGAAATCGATCGACACCTCAAGTTCCAGCGTCGGGACCGCGGGACGGGCCGCCTGGGACGTCGTGTTGTCGAAGGGCCGCAGTTCGGCGAAGGCATGACCGTCGGTCACCCGTACCGGGCGGAGGATCTCGATCGTCTTGCGGGGCGTGTCGAGGGTGGTGGTGCCCGCGCACTCCAACAGGAAGGAGAATGGCGCGGCGGAACCGTCCATGATCGGCACTTCCGGGCCGTCGACCTCGATCAACACGTTATCGATCCCGGCGCCGGCCAGGGCCGCCATCAAGTGCTCGATCGTGCTGACGCGGGCGGAGCCTTCGCCAACGACGGTGCAGAGTTTTGTGTCGACGACCTGGTTGTAGGAAGCAGGAATATCGCGGCCGAGATCGGTACGGCGGAACACGATCCCATGATCGGCGGGGGCGGGCAGCAGCGTCAGGTTGACGCGACGGCCGGTATGGAGGCCAGTGCCAACGCAGGGGATGCGGAACTTCAGCGTCCGCTGCGTCCACAAAGACGACACGCGCTCAGGCATCGTCTCCTTCGGCATCATCTGGCTGATCGGCTCGTTCATCTGCGCTGGTTCCGCCTCGATCTTGCTGTGAGACCCGACCCGGCTTGGCGGGGGTGAGTCTCCAAAACCTATCTAGGCCTTGCCGGGCGCATAGGCCATTCAAGGATTGTTGCCGCGTATTTCTGGATAATGCCTTGATTCGCCGCAATTTGGCGCGTTGCAACGTGCGCGGGCGGCCCCGGCGTTACCGGACATGAACCGGGCGCGGTTGCCATTCCAGCCGGGCGGAGTACCATACAGTCTGAAGCAGCGGGCGATGATGCCTGGAGGAATGCACCGTGATCAAACAATTCGACAGTTCATATGCCGGTCACATTGACCTGGAAAACGTCGGTTACCTCGGCACGCCGGTCAATTCCCGGCGTTACAGCAACGAGCAGCTCATCGCCGCCCATCACAAGGCCGAAGCCCAGGCGCAGGCGATGGACCGTTTGGGCTATGGCGCATTCTGGATGGCCGAGCATCACTTCCAGCCCGAAGGCACCGAGTGTCTCCCCAATATCATCCTGCTGGCAGTGCATCTGACGCACCTCACGAAGCGGCTGAAGATCCACACCGGCTTCAACATCACACCGATGTGGCACCCGCTGCGCCTCGCCGAGGATTTCGCGGTGGCGGACATCCTGACCAAGGGACGCGTCGTGTTCGGTGTCGGCCGCGGTTATCACACGCGTGAGGTCGAAACCTTTGGCGCGCCGTTGCTCGATCAAAACGCAAACCGCGAATTGTTTGAGGAACAGGTCGAGATCATCTTCAAGGCGTTCAACAACGAGTCATTCTCGCATAAGGGCAAGTACTACACGTTGCCGCCTGAGGTGCCCTATCGCGGCTACACGTTGAAGGAGCTGACTCTCGTGCCGAGGCCCGCCACGCTGCCGGTGGAATGCTGGCAACCGATTCAGAGCGGCTCGACGCGCGCGCTGGACTTCATGGCGAAGTATGGGATCCAGGGCGTGATCGGCGGCGGCTCGGCCGAGGGCGGCGCCCAGGCGAAGATCATGCGGGACTGGCAGGCGGCGCACGAACGGATCGGGATGAACCTGGAACTGGGTGAGCGCATGGCGGTCGGCTTCCAGTTCCATATCTCCAGCAGCAAGGAACAGGCGATCAAGGAAGCGGCTGGTTATTACGAAGAGAATATGAAGATGTTCGGCGAGCTGCGGCTGGTAAAGGCGTTGACCGACGAGCAGATCGAAGCGATGCGCGATCCGCGTCTGGTTCCGAACGTGAAACTACCGCGGATCGAGGACGCGATAAAAGCCGGCGGCTTCCTGGCAGGTACGCCTGACGACATCATCGAGCAATTGAAGGCCCTGGAACAGAAGTTTCCCGGTCTGAGCCGCGTCACCGTCGCTCAGTCCATCGGGCTGCCGCTGTCGCTGTGCCTGGAGCAGTTGGAGTGGTTCGCCAAGGACGTGATGCCCGCGTTCAAGGGTTGAGCGCCGTTCGACATATCCGGAGACCGGTCAGTGCCCGATACCATGCCCGGTCTCTGGGTCGAAACGATTTACGAAGCGCCGCGCCCGGCACCCCGGGAGGGCGAGACGGTGGATACCGTCGCCCGGGAAATGCCGCGGGTGCATGCGACTTACGGCAACGCGGCGATCCCGGACGGTTCGCGGCCGGGTTCGCAATCGATGCCGCATGGAGGAGTGGCAGCGCGACGGGACGGGGCGGTATGAAGACCTTGCCGATCGGCCATAATCTCACCGGCGCGTGGTTTACGCCCGACGCGACCGGCATGGATACGAATGGCTGCGACAACGCGCTGACGACGGACCGCTCAGTGCCTTGCGGCGCCACGACCTACAATACGAACCATGTTCAGGTGATGCTGGATGGCTGCCAAACCAGCGGCGTCACCGCATGAACGCCCGTCCCGAAAAAGGTGAGCGTTCGTGAACGGAATGCGGTTTGCCGCCAACATCGCTTTAACGGGTTGTCTGGCACTGACCTCCTGCGCGACGGCGCCGAGCCTGGTCGTGTCGGGGGACGGAGATTACAAAGGCAGCGCCACGCGGTTCCAGGTGTTGCGCCGCACCTGTCCCCGGCCGGGGCTTTTGAACATCAACGTCCGCAACGGCACGATGTTCTACCGGTGGGACAATCAGTATATTCAGGCGTCAGTGTTGAGCAACGGCACCGTGCAAGGGAAGCTGCCGGGAGTGCAACTGACGGGAACCCATGACGGCACGACTATTCGAGGCGACGTCACTGACGGTCAATGCGGCCTGCATTTCACGTTGAGGCGGGTTGGGAGTTGAGGACGACTCCGGCCGTTCGCCTCACACGGGAATCCGGACCGGCATCGAACTAAATCCGTGGATGAAGTTGGAGTAGATACGCCTCGGCTGTCCTACCGCTTCGATCGTTGGCAACCACTTCAGGATTTCCTCCCATAAAATCCGCAATTGCAGCTCGGCCAGCCGATTGCCAACGCGGCGATGGATGCCGAACCCAAACGACACGTGCTGCCGGGAACGGGCACGGTCGACAATCAGCCGGTTCGGATCGCCGATCGCATCTTCGTCCCGATTGGCCGAGAAATACCGCATCGCCACCTCGTCCCCCGCTTTGATCCTGTGGCCGCCGAGTTCGGCATGCTGAACCGCGGTACGGCGTATATGGATCACCGGCGTCACGTAGCGGATGATTTCCGGCACCGCGCTTTCCACCGGGTCCGGATTCACCTGAAGCTTGCGGTATTCGTCGGGGAACGGGTTCAGCGCCATCAAACCGCCGGTCATCGAATTGCGGGCCAGCGCGTCGCCCAATCACGTCGATCTCGCGGTCCGCCACGGCGGCGGAACCCCAAACGGGCTGCATCTCACCCGGCTTTGCGCGGAGGAGCGGTTTCCCGTTTGCAGCCCGCGCTTGTTGGCCGGATGTCCGCCGCCCAGCGGGCCCGCCGACATCGCGCGGTTGCCGCTGCTGCATCTCAACGACCGGCGGGACTGGATGAAATGGTTCCAGGCGGCGGGACTACCGGACGCCGAACCCTCCCGCGGCCCTGTGCTGGATCAGGACAACATGGTGATCGACGCGGCGGTAGATGGCCAGGACGTCGCCCTCGCGCGAACGACTTTGGCGGCGCGATCTGCTCGCGGGCCGGCTGGTGCGGCCGTCCCCGTTGGCCCTCGCGGTACCCTACGCATATTGGATCGTATGTCCCAAAGCGACATCTTCACTCCCGAAGATCACGACATTCCGGGATTGGCTCCTGGCCGAGGCGGAACAGGACATGCGAGAATTGCGGGCTCTCCCCGGCTGAGACGGCGGCTATCCCCGGCGCGGTCGCCCAACTGACAATAATGGCACGGCAAAAAGCGATTTGACGCGAATCGAATCTCCCTCAGGGGGCCATGCCTTGCTCGCGCGCCAGCCGTTCGAGACGCGGCAACAGGGGTTTCAAGTCCTGGTCGATCGCGGTGAACAGAACCGAATCATCGATGCCAAAGTAACCATGCGCGATGCGATTCCGCACCGCGGCCATCGTCCGCCAGGGAATATCGGAATTGGCTATCTTCAACGGCTCCGGAACATGGCGAACAGCCTCACCCAGAATTTCGTAGGCTCGCATCACCGCATACCGGGTCTTTTCATCGGCCAGATACGCATCCAGGGTCATCCCCTCGGTGAATCGGATGATGGAATGGCAGGCCGCGACGAGATCGTTCAGATAATCCCGGATATCGCGAGGCGCGGTCATATTGTGACGGCCTCGGCCCGCACATGTTCCCCGATAAAGGGCTTAAGCGCCGCGACCGACACAAGATCGATCCGAAGTCCCGTGATCACGGTGAGCTTTTCTTCCAGGGCCAGAAAGGACGAAAGCGAGACCGGCCCGGCAAACTCGACCAGCACGTCGAGATCGCTGTTCGGCGTGGCATCGTCCCGCATGCGCGAGCCGAACAAGGCGAGCGAACGGATCGGCCATTCTTCCCGCAAACCAGGGAGAGCCGTCCGTAGCGTGACGATGAGATCGCTGGTTCGCCTCATAACCCGAACCGTAGCCGAAATCGAACTGGATGTCGTGCGGGATCAGCCGCCTATCACCCCATCGGTACTTCCCGCTGGAAACATCCCGCCCAAAGCGCCACAATCGCTGCCATGCATATTGAGACCGAAGCCACGCAGCATCTCCGGCGTGCCGCCAATGCGGCGCGGGAGGCTTCGCGACACCTCGCTAAGACCGGCGAGGACACGCGGAATGCCGCGTTGCGTATCATGGCCACCGCGCTTCGCGACCACACCCAGGAGATCCTGACCGCCAACGCCGCCGACGTCGGAAACTTCAACGGATCCAACGCCTTCCGTGACCGGCTGACACTTAGCCCGGCGCGGGTCGAGGCGATGGCCAAGGGCCTGGAGGATGTCGCCGCTCTGCCGGACCCTCTGGGCCGTGTGCTCGCCGACTGGACGCGGCCGAACGGGCTGAACATCAGGCGGATCGCGACACCCATCGGGGTGATCGGGATGATCTATGAAAGCCGGCCGAACGTAGGCGCGGACGCCTCCGCGTTGTGCCTGAAGTCGGGCAATGCGGTGATCCTGCGTGGAGGATCGGACAGTCTGCACTCCGCCGCCGCGATCAACGCGGCGCTGGTGAACGGGCTGGAAGCCTCTGGGCTGCCACGCGCCTGTATCCAGGTGGCGCCCAACGCGGACCGGGCCTACGTGGCGGCGATGCTCGCCGGGGCTGGTTTGATCGACCTGATCATCCCCCGCGGTGGCCGATCGCTGGTCGAACGGGTGCAACAGGAAGCCCGTGTGCCGGTCCTGGCCCATGCGGAGGGCCTCTGCCACACCTACGTCCACGCCGCCGCCGATCCTGCCATGGCGCGCGCCATCGTCGCCAACGGGAAGATGCGCCGCACCGGCGTCTGCGGGGCAACCGAGACGCTTCTGATCGACCGCGCCGTCGCCGCCGCGCAACTGCCCTCGATCGTCGCCGATCTCCGCGCTTTGGGTTGCGACTTCCGCGCCGACACCGCCGCCCGCGCGATCGTCCCTGACCTGACCGCCGCCAACGACACCGATTTCGATACGGAATGGCTGGACTCGACAATCTCGGTTGGAGTCGTCGACGGTGTGGACGCCGCGCTCGCCCACATCGCCCGCCATGGCACCTCCCACACCGATGCGATCGTCACGGAGGATACCGCGGCGGCCGAGCGCTTCCTGGCGGGGATCGATAGCGCCGTCGCGCTGTGGAACGCCTCCACCCAATTCTGCGACGGCGGCGAGTTCGGCTTTGGCGCCGAGATCGGCATCGCCACCGGCCGCCTCCATGCCCGCGGGCCGGTCGGGTTGGAGCAGTTGACGACCTACCGCTACACCATCCGAGGTAATGGGCAGGTGCGTGCCTGATCCATTACCCAGGTTTGGCGACGGGCGACGGACTCGGGTGGGGCTGTTGGGAGGGTCGTTCAATCCGGCGCATGAGGGGCATACTCATGTCGCCGCGCTGGCGCTTGCGCGGCTGCGGCTGGACCAGGTCTGGCTCCTGGTATCACCGGGCAATCCGTTGAAACCGCGCGCCGGGATGGCGCCGCTGGAGCAGCGGTTGTCGAGCGCGTCCGCAATAGGCGACGGGCGGCGGGTGATCGCGACAGCGATCGAGGCGTCATTCGGTACCCGTTATTCGGTCGATACGCTCCGCGTCATGCGGCGGCGATTCCCCCGTGTCAGATTCGTCTGGATCATGGGCGCCGATATCCTGATCCAACTGCCGGCCTGGCGCCGTTGGCGGGAAATTGCGAGAAATCTGTCGTTCGCCATACTCCCTCGGCCGGGTTACACGCGAGCCGCGTTGGCGAGCCAGGCAGCGAGGTGCTTGCGCGGCGGGCGCCGTCCGGCGCATGAAGCGCCCGTCCTGTCGCGCGCGCGGCCCGGATGGGTATTCCTGCCCGCGCCCGAAAATGCCATGTCCGCCACCGCGATCCGCGAAACCAACCATTCGCGAGCCCGCCATCTGGGAGCCGTATCATAGCCGCCACGCCCAAACCGCCATCCTCACCAGCGCGCCATACGCCCCGGCCAAGGAAGCGCGCCGTGAAACCCGTACAGGCGGAGGCCTCCGCCCCCACTCTGGGCTCCCCGCGCAAGAAGACCATCGCCGCCGGTCCCGCGCCCGCGGTGAAGAAGACCGCCGCTCGGCCGCGCAAGGTGAAGGCGGTGGAAACGTCACGGGTCGACGAAATCCAGAAGCTGATCGTGGCCAGTCTGGAGGACGACAAAGGGGTCGACGTAGTAACGCTGGATCTGACCGGGAAGGCGATGTTCTGCGATCGGATGATTATCGCTTCCGGCCTCGCCGATCGCCAGATCACCGCGATGGCGCAGCATTTGCGGGAAAAGCTGCGCGCCGCTGGCCAAAAACGCGTGCAGATCGAGGGGTTGGGCGGATCGGATTGGGTCCTGATCGATGCCGGCGACATCGTGGTGCATCTGTTCATGCCGGACGCCCGTGCGATGTACGGGCTGGAGAAAATGTGGGGCCAGGACCTGGACGAAGCGGCTGCCGGTTAGGCCGTCGCGTCGAGGGAATTGATGTCGATAAAGCTTCCGACGATATCCAGCAGAAAATCCGTGAAAACCAGAGTCCCCGGCAGGTCGTGCAGCAGTGAGTCGGCATCGAAACATTTTTGCAAATCGATCGTTGGTGCCACAACACCTTCAGTGATGGCGATGGTATCGCACACCGCTTCCGCGATCACGCCATAACCGGGAATGCTGGGATGCAGGTTATCGAGACCGAACATCCCGCCGTCCAGGCGCCCGCCGAACGGCAAAGCTTCCAACGGGGCGTTATCGATCAGAACCTGAGTTCCATCGTGATTGACCAGAATCTGTTTCGTGAAGATCCGGCTCTTCCAATCATAAGCGGCAGTCTGTGCATAAAGATCGACGAAATGGACCCGGTGGCCCAGTGGGGCGAAAGCGGCCTTGATGCGCGGGTTCAATGTGTCGTGAACCCAGTCGTCGATTTCTTTCATTTTGGCCCTGGCAATACCGCCGGTGCCGATCAGGCGACTGATGTATTTGTCATAATAACCGCCAGAAGGCATGTCGTCGTCCATCCTGGAGGCCAAATTCGCGATCGCGCTGGGTTTGGGGAAAAGGTTGACATAAAAATATTCGATATCCGGACAGTCTTCGGCCAGCCGGCCTGCCAGAACCTTCATGTCCGAGGTCGGGTCCAGCCGTTTCTGAAAGTCGTCGGGATCGGCCAGCAGAAGCAGTGACCACAAACCATTGTTGATCCCAATATTCACCATCAGACGTTTCGGTTTCGCCTCCGCCAGAATGTCGATCGCGGTGCGGTCGTCGCCCGGAGTCTGTTCGGGATTCAGCACGAAGCAGGTGTTGATCGCCTGATATAGCACCGGGAATTGCGTCAGCGGCAGAGCATCACCCTGTGCGAGAAGCTGTTTCGCGGCGGTCCAGGAATCCGCGAAATTCGCCGTGCCGATATCGTTCACAACCTGCTGCGCGATGCTCAGATTGTGAAACAAGGGCTGCGTCGACCATTGCCCACCATCGAGCCATTGACTGGCGTTGGTCATCGCGATCCGATGGAAGTCCAACAATTCGATTGGGTCACGAAACATTTGCTCGACATCCGCAAGGACCGGCCGCGGATAATCCGGGCTGACGAACGTCCAGCCGAAGGCCGCCGCCACCTGGGCTGGAACCGACCACGCGGCGAGCGTGCGATCGATCATCAAAGATCGGACACCGTTGTAAATGGAGTCCCCAATTGCCATGAGTTCCGGCCGCGGCATGCTCACTCTCCCCAGACACACCGGCAAAATAGCCGGATACCTGGAGATATGACAACTGTTATCTCCGGTGGCGGGTTATCGAGCGTTTCGGTCAGCCGCGGCCTTCTCCCGCTCCAGCAACTTCTTCTTCCGCGGAAGTCCCCACCGGTACCCGGTCAAATCGCCATCCTGGGCAATGACCCTATGGCAAGGCACCGCCAGCGACACCGGATTGAGCGCGCAGGACCGCGCCACGGCGCGCACCGCCCTGGGTTCAGCAATCATGCGTGCGACCTCGCCGTACGTTCGCGTCTCCCCCGCCGGAATCAGGCACAGCGTGCGCCAGACCCGTTGCTGAAAGGCGGTGCCACGCAAGTCCAACGGCAGGTTCAGGGCCTGTTTCGGTTCCTCCAGGAAGGTCAGCACGGCATCGACCGTCTCCTTAAGGCCCAGGTCGTCGGTGACGAACGCAGCCTTCGGAAACCGCCGCCGTAAATCGCCCATCAACGCGTCGTCCGGCTCCGCGAACCCGAGGAAGCAAACGCCCTTATCCGTCGCGCCTACCAGCAGCCGACCGAAGGGACAATCGGCTGCCGCGGTGCGGATCACCTCCCCTTGCCCGCCGCGCCGCGCCGCGCCCGGGGTCATCCCCAGCAGCCGCCCGGTATGTTCGTAAACCCTGCTCTCCGATCCGAATCCGGCTTCGGCGACGGCGTCCACCACCCGGGCGCCATCCGCCAACGCGGCCTGTAAGCGGCGCGCGCGCGCACCCTCGGCGTAGCTGCGCGGCGTTACACCAGTGTGGTCGCGAAACATCCGCAGGAAGTGGAATTTCGAATAACCGGAACGAGCCGCGAGGGTATCCAGCGAGGGCATCGTCTCCGCCCCCTCGATGAACCCGCAGGCATCGCGCACCACCGCCTGGGCCAGCCTTTCACGCTCGCCTTTCGGGTCGCAGCGTTTGCAGGCCCGGAAGCCCCCGGCTTCCGCGGCCAGGGAGGACGCGAAGAAACGGACGTTCTTCCGCAGCGGGCGCGGGGAGGGGCAGATGGGGCGGCAATAGACGCCCATCGTGGTGACGGCATAGAGAAAATCTCCAGGCCGCCGATTGAGGACCGTCTGCCAGAGAGACTCGTCGGGCGTCAGGTCAATGCTGATGATGTTGTTCATGACGCCACCATGCTCCTTGGCCCGGAGAGCGGCCATCCGGAGGTTGCGCTGACTCTCGATCCCCGATGTTAACTGAATATTAAGAAACGGTCCCGCATAAATCCGTCTGCGATGACGTCAGCCCAGGAAATGGTCCGGCCCTCACGAGGGGCGGTGGAGGCGCGATACCGGACGGTCCGGCTCGCCGCCCTCAGCGCTGCCGAGGCACTTACCGCGTCGGCTTTCGCGACACCGGCAGGTCCGAGCGCCGCCGTTCCCGACAAGTCCGCGAGGAACGGCGGCGCGGCATCAAACGACCAAGATTACGCCTGCAACACGCGTTGCGTCTGTATCCCCAGCCCTTCAACGCCCAACCGCATCACATCGCCCGGCTCCAGGTACACCGGATGCGGTTTCATGCCCAATGCCACGCCAGGCGGTGTGCCCGTGGCGATCACATCGCCCGCGTGCAGCGTGATGAAATGACTTACGTAACTCACTAGCGTCCTCACCCCGAAAACCATCGTCCTGGTGCTGCCGTTTTGCATCTTCTTGCCGTTGACCTCGGTCCACAGCGAGAGATTCTGCGGGTCCGGCACTTCGTCCTTCGTTACCATCCATGGACCGGTCGGCCCGAACGTATCCGCGCCCTTGCCCTTATCCCAGGTGCCGCCACGTTCCGCCTGAAACTCACGCTCCGACACATCATTACACACGCAGTAGCCCGCGACATGATCCATTGAATTCGCTTCGCTGACATAGCGCGCGGTCGTGCCGATCACGATCCCCAGTTCGACCTCCCAGTCGAGCTTTTTCGACGCGCGCGGGCGCAGCACGTCGTCGTTCGGACCGGAGAAGGCGCCCAGGGATTTAATGAAGACGATGGGCTCTTTGGGAACGGGGGCGCCGGTCTCGGCGGCGTGATCGGCGTAGTTCAGGCCGATGCAGATGTAATTCACCGGCCGCACCACGCACGGCCCGATCCGCGGATTGCCCTCGACCCGCGGTAACGACGCCGGGTCGATCCCGGCCAGCATTTTCAACGACGCCGGCGACAGCGCGAAGCCGTCGATGTCGCGCACGACACCCGCGAGGCAGCGGATTGCCCCATCCTTGTCCAGCATCGCGGGCCTTTCGGCGCCCGCGGCCCCATAACGCAACAGTTTCATGATTGTCTCCCTGGGAGTCAGAGTGTCAGCCCGCCATCGATCACGATCGCCTGGCCGGTGATGAATTGTGCCGCATCCGAGGCGAGATAAACAGCCAGCGCGGCGATTTCCTCGGGCGACCCCAGCCGCCCCATCGGCTGGCGCGCCACGAAAGCCGCCCGCGCCGCATCGACTGAGCCCGCCGCGCCCGAGTTCACGGCGATCCGTTCATCCAGACTGGGAGTTTGCACCGTGCCGGGACACAAGCAATTTGCCCGGATTCCCTTGGTCACATAATCCGCCGCCACGGATCGCGTCATCCCGATCACCGCCGCCTTGGTCGCGGAATAAACGAACCGCGAGGGGACGCCCTTCAGGCTCGACGCGACCGAGGCCATGTTCAGGATCACCCCGTGACCCCGGTCGAGCATTCCCGGCAGGAACGCCTGCATGGTCCGGAACATGGAACGGCAGTTGAGGTCGAACCCAAAGGACCATTCGTCCTCGGTTGCCTCCAGCAGCGTGCCCTGGTGCACGAACCCGGCGCAGTTGAACAGAATGTCGACCGGCCCAGAGGCGTCCGCTGCCCGTGCGATATCCGCCGCGTTCAGCACGTCCAGCTTCGCCACGCGGATCGTGTCGCTGGCGAGGCCGATCAGCTTCGCCTCATCGACATCGGTAGCGATCACGCGCGCGCCGGCAGCGGCGAAGGCAAGCGCGGTGGCCCGCCCGATCCCCTGGCCCGCGGCGGTGACAAAAGCGGTTTTTCCGGCGAGCGCGGTAGTCATGACGATCTCCTTCAATAGAGGCGCGGAATTCAGCGGACGCCAGAGTTCCGTCACCTAAACCGACGCTGGCGCCACTCCTGGGCGGGCCGTCAGTTCTTCCCGCGCCGCCTCGTGAAACACCTGGCCGGCCGCCAGCACGACCGCGGCGGACCGCACCCGATGTGTGGCTGGATCGACGCCGGGCGGCGCGGTCCCGTTCTCCGCGAGTGCCCGTGCCGCGCGCGTCAACCGTTGCCGTGCCATGATGATTCCATTGTCCGTGGCGGTCAGATGTTCGATGGAGCGGTCGGCGATCGGCCCCATGCTCTCCTGCAACGACGCATCCTGCATGGCGATTCCGGCGACACCGCTGTAGGTCAGACCAGCCTTCTGCGCGGCGCGGTCCATCAGGTAATCGTTATCCCGATTGGCCTCCGGGATATGGGTACCCGGAAGGGTGCGGGTATGGATACCCTTGCCGTCGCGCATCGCCGCGACTTCGGCGTCCGTCAGAGAACGTGTCGGGTGGTAATCGAAACTCCAGGCCCAGCAGTTTTCGTCGTCGACCGGGATCCAGAAATGGCCGTGCACCGAGTGGTTGCCGCGCGGCGCGATCATCGTGAAGGACGGCATGCACCAGGGCGTGATTCGCCAGTAATGCGTGCCCGGCTCGGCATTCCGGCGCACCCCGATGAACAACCCGGCGGGGTGGTCCGCGACCTCGAACACCGGCGCCAGGTCGGACATGTTGTATTGATTGCCGCGCGCGCCTTTCATAAGCGGATCGGAACGGAGCGCGTCGCGATGCAGCCAGGAGACATGGCTGGAATCGATCCCGCCCTCCAGCGCCTGTAACCAGTTGGAATATTGCAATCGTTTCGAGACGTAATTCTGGTCTGGAGGCACCAGCGCGAACTCGTATTCCGGCAGCCCCGGCCTATGATCCGGCGAACCCATGTGGGTCCACAGTATCCCGCCGCGCTCGACCAATGGATAGGAACGCAGCCTGATGCGCGCGCGAAGGCCGCTTGCCTCCGGGTCCGACGGCAAGTCCACGCATTGTCCGGTCACGTCGTATTTCCAGCCGTGATACGGGCAGCGCAATCCGCATTCCTCATTGCGGCCGAACCATAACGAGACGCCGCGATGCGCGCAGAACTCGTCCATCAATCCGTAGCGTCCCTCAGAGTCGCGGAAGGCGATCAAACGTTCGGACAGTAATTGAACACGGACGGGTGGGCCGTCGTTTTCCGGCAGTTCTTCAGTCAGCAACGCGGGGATCCAGTAGCGGCGGAACAACTCGCCCATCGGCGTGCCCGGTCCGGTCCGCGTAATGAACTCGTTCTGTTCGTGCCTTAGCATGATGGCATCCTCCCTTCAGCCCATGTGCGTGCCGATATCGATACTTTCGTCCACCGCGAGCGGCGGCTGTTACCGTTCCAGGTTATCTCCTGCTCGTGAGGGCGACGGTCGATGCCGCGATCGCGTCGCCAAGCGAGGCCGCGAGACACGCATAACCGCGATCGGTGTGGTGAACACCGTCACGCCCGATCATATCCTCTGCCGATGTCTCCCCCTTGGGCAACTCAATGGCTGGCGTCGCCGCGGTTTGCCACTCACGCATCAACGCGGTGCGGGAAAACAGGGACACCGATCGTACCCGGGCCTCACGCGCGAGAACGGCGCCGAACACAGCCTGACTCTCTGTGGGCGGTAGTCTGGGGGCGACCTGATTGTCCATCAGAACGAGATCGCTTCCGGCCGCGACGATCCGCCGCACACCCTCGTCCAGCAAGGCCTCAAATCGCGTGGGATCCGTGCCGCGCAAGGCCTCGTTGGCACCCGCCTGCCAGATCACCAGCGTTGGCCGGACGGCGAGGACGTCGTCGTCGAGCCGCGCCAGCATCGCTTCAACCGTCTGCCCGCCACTGCCCCGGTTCAGCACGGTGACGGGAGTGTTCGGCAAACGCGTCTTCAGCCGGGCTTCGAGACGAGCCGGATAGGTCCGGTCCGGAGCAGTCGCGCCCGCGCCTGCCGTGGACGACGAACCGAACGCGACGATCGTGATTGGCCGGCCGGCGGAAACCGCGGCCCTGGTGGCCGGAAGATCGACATGCCGCGGCGTCGACGGTGGGCACGGGGTCTCGGCCGCGCGCGCGCCACCAATCGCGAACAGCGACATAGCCATTGAGACAGCCACGCCGCCGGCCCAGGATGCGATCCTGGGCGATTTATCGCGCGTCCCGGCAACGTGCCGGAGCCAGCGGTCCAGACAATCGACCCGCGGGCCAAGCCGCTTTCCGTTGGGCGTCACCTTACCGGCGCCGCACGCATTATTTGACAGCATCGACAATCGCCCTGGTGAGAATTTCCGCCATGCAATCATAGACCTTGCGAGCAACCTGAACTCTCTCCGCGGTATCGGTGACGTCCAGATTGAGAAACCCGGTTTCGCTCCAGAAACGCATCAGTTCATAACGGTCGAGCACCGGCAGGCCCGCGGTTTCGCCCGCCCGCGCGACAGCCATGCGGTAGGGATAAAGATTGACAACCCGGGCGACGCTTGGCGCGTACCGCAGGGTCATCATGATCAGGTCGGCCCCGGCTGACCGGATGACCCCGGCGGTGGCGACGACGTTACCATTGAACGTGTCCAGATCTTCGCCCAACCCGGCGGCGCTCCCGCCCGGTCCCAAGATAACCAACGCCGTCTTGCCCTCGGTCAGGCGGGCTTCAACCTTCAAACGTTGCGTCGCCGGCGGTTGGCGGGGCACCGCGTGGACCACGACGGTGATTTTGACTCCGGGCAAAGCATCGCCCAGACGGGCCGCCAGTCGCGAGGGGTAAGTGAATTCGGCTCCTTGAGCCGGGGTCCCCAGGGTCGCCGAGCCGCCAAGGGCGAGGACAGTGAGGTCATGTGCCCGGATCGCGGCTTTGGTCGCGAGCAGCGCGGCACGAGGAATCCCGAAGTCGTCCGGTGTCGGACAGCCGCCCGCCAGGACCGGTCGCGCGAGCCCGGCCGCCACGGCCAAAATGACCACGACGGTCCACCGCATCATGCGGGTGCCCGGGTATCAGGGGCGTCCGGCAACCGGCCACCCGCTTTGAACCAGGCTATCAGCACTCCCACCCCCGCCATGATCGCCAAGCCGATCAGGTTCGTGACGATTTGCACCACCGCTCCGTAACCTAGCAGATTGAGGATGAAATTCGCGAGGACCGCCAACAAAATGCCCAGGCAGAAAACGTGCAGCGAATTCTGACCGCAGATCACAACCAGCCAGCCGGCGCGGGAGACAATGAATCGCGCGCCACGGGAAACGTACCGGTCCGCCACCACCGCCAACGCAAGCACGCCTACGAGGCGGGCGGGTGGCAGCATCGTTTTGTCAAACCATGTATCCGGCAAGACGATGAACTTCGGAATCCGCGGGACAGCGTCGTGCAGACTCCATGACAATGCGATCGGCCCGGAGACCGCGGCGAAGCCTGGCGCGACCGGCGGGAGCCATCGCATGGCCGGAAGCAACGCCCACACTTGGGTGCGCGCGAACCCAAGACTGACCGCGATTGCGAAAAGGAATTGCCACGCGAACGGATTGAAAAACCATAACCGCCCTTCCGGGAACCCCGGCATGTTCCACCCCGTCACGCTTGCCACCAGGTAAAGCGTAGCCGACGGGACCAGACCCAACAAGAAATGCCGCCGGATGGCGAGGATGAAGAACGGCAGCACCAGAAGCAGCGCGATATACAACGGCAGGATATTCAAGAGCGACGGTTGAAACTGCAACAACAGCACGCGGATGAACGCTTCGCCGGGGTTTTCCAGATAGTTGCCAACCTGGAGTTCATCGTAGAACAGAGGGTTGTGATGGAATTTAAGGGTGTAGGCGACTTCCGCGTTGAAGATCATGAACAGGCAGACATGCGCGACGTATAATTGCCAGACGCGCCGGTAGACGCGCGTCACGCCCTCGCGGTCGAACACCGGCGTATAGGCCAAGGCGGCGGTGCAACCCGAGATGAAAATGAAAACCTCGGCGGCGTCGCAAAACGCGAAGGATCGTAGTGTGAAGTAACTGACACGGTTGTCCTGGATATGGTCGATGAAGATGAACATCAGGGCCAGGCCCCGAAAGAAGTCGAGGCGATGGTCCAGTATCCCGCGCCAGGGGGAGACGGGTGACCGATCTGCCCTGGTGTTCGTCCCAGCGGCGGCACTCATCCTCTTCGGTATTCCCGGTTCAGACGTGGTCGTTTGAGCAGCCGCAGCGCGTCATGCAAGTGGGAGGCGTACCACGTCACTTCACACGCACCCCGGCGCGCGCCACGCCGCCCTCGGCGTCCAGCACTGTAAGCCGGTAAAATCCGGGCGCGGTTGGAACCCATGACACCTCGCGCCGCGCCGGATCGGTGCCCAAAGGCGCTCCGTTCACCATGAATGTCAGCGGCCGGCGCCCGCCCATGGCTCGAAGCGTCACCGGACCGTCGCCGCTGAGCACCGCGTTCGGAGGCGGGAACAAGAGCCGCAATGCGTTCGCCGATGACGCGGCGGCCGCCACCGGCGTCTTCGCGGTCACTGGACGGTCTCGGGGCGCCGCGGGTAGCACCTCGAAGACGCGCGCCAGCAACGGCAAAGCAAGACCTCGCCCGGTCGCGCCAGGCAGCGGTGTTCCGTCCGGGCGTCCTACCCACACGCCGACGACATGGGCTCGGTCGAACCCGAGGGCCCAGGCATCCCGACCGCCCCAACTCGTGCCAGTTTTCCAGGCGATGCCGGGCAGGAAGGAATCCGGGAAAGGCTGCGTCAGGACCGATGCGATTGCCTCCGCCGCTCGTGGCTGCAGGAAGGGCCCGCCGCGCGCCACCCTCTCCGGCAGCAATCTGGGCCCGCCCGCCGCGCCGTCCGTGGCCAGCGCGGCGTACAGTCCCGTCAGATCGCGCAACGTGATTCCCACTCCACCGAGTGCCAGAGGTAACGAGGGGGCCGCACCCGGTGGCAGGCGCAAACCGGCACCCGCCTGCTTCATCCTCGCCGCGTACCTCCCTGGGCCGATCTGTTCAAGCAACGCCACGGCGGGCAGGTTCAGCGACCGCCGTAGCGCCTCTCCGGCCGTCACGCCGCCGGCAAAGCCCCGATCGAAGTCTTCCGGGGCGTAGGTTCCGAACCGGCGCGGCAGGTCCTCGACCTGGGTCTCAGGCCCCGCGATGCCATCTTCGAACGCCATCGCGTAGATGAAGGGCTTCATCGCGGAGCCGGGCGAACGCACCGCGCGCGTCAGATCCAAAGCACCGGCCCGCGCCTCATTCATCGTCTCGCCGCCGGAGACCGCGGCGCGGATTTCCCGGGTGCGGGCATCGAGCACCAGCAACGCCATCGACGCCCGTTCCGGCATGCGCCGCAGCCGCTCCGACGCCAGCCGTTCCAACGCGAACTGCAATGGCAGATCGAGAGTTGTGGTCACCCGCGCGGGCCCGGCCAGACCAGCCACCGCCTGACGCGCATGGCGGGGGAAAGGCAGCCGCGCGCGCGGGACCTCGCCGCCGTCCGCGGCCAATACGCGGTCTCGCGACCGGCGCGCGGCGTCGGGGTGGCGGTCCGGGCGCAGCGCCTCGGGACGTCGCGGGATCGCCACCAGCAGCGCCGCCTGAGCGGCGTCCAGGTTGCGGGGCGAGGCGCCAAACCAGGCCATCGATCCCGCCCGCGTGCCCTCCAGGTTGCCTCCATAGGGGGCCAGCGAGAGCCAGATGCCGAGGATCTCGCGCTTGGAAAAATGGGCCTCCAACTGCAAGGCACGCGCGATCTCGATCACCTTCGAGCGGACGGTCCGCGGCCGGGGCTCCAGCAGTCGCGCGGCCTGCATGGTCAGGGTCGAGCCGCCGGACACGATCCGTCCAGCGCGTAGGTCTTGAATTGATGCGCGCAGCAGGGACAACGGATTGACGCCAGGGTGATGCCAGAAATGCCGATCCTCAGTCCGGACCAGGGTATCCAGCATGACCGCGGCGACATCGTCCACGGTGGTCCGGAACCGCCAGACGCCGCTGGGCGCGGGCAACAGGGCGACGGTCCGGCCGTGACGATCGAGGATTTCCGTGCCGGTGGTCGCGAGACGGCTCAGGTTGGGCGGAAACATCCGGTCGAGTGCCAGCATAGCCCCTGTAAGCACCAGCACGGCGCAGCCAAAGCGGGCGAGCCAGCGTTTCATGCCGGCTCTCCCCGATCCATCATCACTCCGCCGCCAGCACCTTGATCCGCGCCACCGCCTGACGGGCGAATATCCCCGGCCGGTACATGTCGCTCAGTTCGGCGCCCGGCAACTCGAACGAGCCTGGCGTGACCGCGCGGAGCCGCACCGCGACCCGGAAGCCTGGCGCGTTGGGCTCCAGCGGCACGATGGCGGCGTAACGGTCGTCGGCGGCCGGCTGCGCCTCGGTGCCCGACAATTTGTCCAGCCAGGACATGCCGGGCACGCCGCCCTCATTGAACCGCCCCACGATCTCCCATCCGGCGGGCAGGCCCTGGACAACCAGCGCGCGATGTTCCTGACCATCCTCGGCCCGGCCCTCCAGCAACAGCACAAAGCTGGTGTTTTGCCGCAACGTATCCAGATCGACCGGGGAGCCGTCGTCACGCAGGAATTTGCGGATGATCCGCATGCCCGCTCGCGCGGCGGCCGGCGGCTCGATGGGGACGCCTGTGACCGAGACCGCCTGCCAGACAGCGCGATCCCCGAGGTTACGCGCGATGACCGGACCGTTGAGGGCAGCGGTGAAGGAGGCCGCCGCGGGCAGATCCTTCCCATCCAACCGAATGCGCGCAAGCTGCCCGTCCTTACCCAGGCTGGCAGCCGCTGCGACGGCCCAGGCTTGCTCCTGGGTTGAAAGGGAACCGGCTCGCAAATCGGCACCCGGCAAGGCAGCGGTCAGAGCGGTCAAGCGCTGCGGCAACACGCCGCTTTCTTTCAGCAAAACCACCGTCGCCAGTTGGTCTCGCAGCGAGGTGCCGTAGTCTTTGTACCACCATTTCCGCGCCGGCGAGCCCAGCGCGGCGGTGAAGGCCGCCTCGGCCCGCGGCCGGTCATGGGCGAGCATCAGCGCGGCGCCTAGCTGTGCTTTCGCCAGCGGTGTCGGCAGCTTGTCCAGTTCTTCGGCCAGAACGCGCGCGGCACCTGGCCGTCCTTGTCCGGCGCGGGCCAGAATGTACAGCCGGTAAGCCTGCGCCGCCATGGCTTCGGGTGTGCTGCTATCCTCGTCGGACGCCTCGCGCAGGAATTTCAGAGCGTCGGTCACCGCCTGGTCCGGCACCACCGCGCCCGCTGCTTTCGCGCGCAGAAGGAAGTCCATCGCGTAGGAGGTCAACCAGGCCTCAGCCTCCCCGGACGCCGCCCAAAGGGCGAACGCGCCGTCGAATCGTTGCCGATCCAGGACCGACGACACCGCGGTCTGCAACCGGCCCGCGCGGTCGTCACCGGCCATGGGCCCGTCCGGCAGCATGACCAGGGGGAAGCCGCGGCTGGTCGTCTGCTCCAGGCACGACCAGGGGTAACCGGCCAGTTCCCGCGCGACCCCGGCGGCATCGTAGCGCACCGGCCCGCCGAACATCGCAGAGGCGCGCCATGTTCCGGGAATGAACCGATCCGTCGCGGGCGCGAGACGGACCTCCGCCCCTGGCGCCAGTTCCGCGCCCGCGACAATCGAGCCGAGGCCGCGTGACGGCCGCACCGTGATGGCCGTGTCGCGCAGCAAATTGTATCCGCCAGGCCCGGTGATCGACAGTTTCACGACGCCGCGCCCGGCCCCGGTCGCGCGCAGGATCGTTCCCGGTACCGCGCGCTGCCCAGGCTCAAGGACCGCGGACAGGGTGTCGGTGCCATTCAGAGTAAGCGGGCCGCCGGTGGAGATGACGACCTTCGCCTCACCCGCCGGAAGGTCGATATTATGCAGCAACACCGCCAGCCGCGCATCGTCGCCCGGCGCAAGGAACCGCGGTAACAGCGCCTCGGCGATCAACGGATCCCGCACGATCAGGTTCTTCGACGCTCCGCCGATCCGGCTGCCGTGCCAAGCGACCACCATCAGCCGCACCTGACCGTTGAAGTCCGGAATATCGATCGGGATTGTCGCCAGCCCATCCGCGCCCGCCTGGAGCGGCGGCGTGAACAGCGTGACGGTGCGTATGGGAATGTCTGGCAACGGCGTGCCGCTATCGTCGCCGCCTTGTTTCAGCAGCGTCGCCTCGCCCTCGGCGGGGGCGAGCAACCGGCCCCAGTCGTCACGGATATCCAGCCCGAGGCGCCGCCGCGACAGAAAATGCGCGACCGGGTTTGGCGACACGAAACGGGTCAGCCGCAGGATACCTTCGTCCACCACGGCCATCGTCAACCAGGCACCTGGATCCGCTTTGACCGGCACATACAACCGTCCCCGCGGCAGGATCTTTTCGGGCGTGTCGATCGTCACCGCCATGGTCCTCGCCGTGGGATCGACGGCGACCCAGGTCAGACCCAGGGCTCGCCCGGGGCGATTGGTGGCACCGCCGCGAAAGACGTGAACGGCGACGTAGGCCCCCGGCCCCCAGCTTGCCTCAACGGGCACATCGACCGTGGTGCCCGCCTCCGGCACCGCCAGGATCCGGGTGAGCAGCACCTTGTCGGACAGCACCAGCAACGTTGCCTCACCCGCGAAGGGCGGCGCGATATGGATGCGAACCGTCTGTCCCACCGGCACGGTTTTCCGATCCGCCGAGACATCGACCCGGTCAGGCACGTCGGGACTGTCGGAACTGGCCCAACCGGCTCGGAACCGGTACGATGTCACCGCCATGCCACCGGTCTGCGCCACCTCGATCCGGTAGCGGCCGAAATCCAGCCTCTTGCTGAAGCGGAACGGCTGCCCCTCGGGAATGGCCACGTCCCGCGTTTCCAACGGTTCGTCCTTCCACACCGTCTCATACCGCGCGACCGAGCCGCGCATCACCATCCGCCAGTCCGGCCGCTCCCGCACGAGGCGCAGTTTCGCCGCCAACCTGGTGCGCGTCCCATCCGGCTTCACCGCCGCGACATCGAAAGCCGCCTCCGCCTGAGCGTCCACGGCATCGTCCGGGAACAAGGGTTTGATGCCAATCGATGCTCCGGCCGGACGCACCGGGATCGATACATTGGCGCGCGAGGCCCGGCCCGAGGGATCGTCCACCTCGATATCGATCTCGGCTTTGACCGGGCGCGTCACATCGGGCGCGTCCTCAATGGTGACCGGAAGGGTGGTGCGTCCCTCGGCGTCGGTATCGGCCATTTCCAGATGGCGCGAGTCCGGCGCGTAGGTCTCACCGATGACTCCGATGCGGTAACCGGAAAGGGCGGGGAACGGGTCGGGATCGATGATCAGACGCAGCTTCGCTTTACCGGTGAGACCGGCCGCGGGGGCGCCGTAGAGGAACCTCGCCGAGACCGGAATCGTGGCCGCCTGGCCGGGGATCAACAGCGCCGGCGCGGGTCCGGCCTCGACCGCCATGCGATCGGGGACGAACGCATCGACGCGGAAGTCCATCGACCCAATGGGCGAGGCCTTCGGATCGGCATTGATTTCGACCTTCCAGGTTCCCGCCGCCGCGCCGGATGACAAGATCACCGGCAAATGCAGCGATGCATCCCCGGTGCGCGCCGGGGTGGCACGCAGGAAAACCTGGCCGTTCGGGCGCTTGATCGTCACGGTCGCGGGAAGATCCGCGGGCAGGCCGGCCGCGTCACGGAGAATCGCCATGACCTGGACGGTTTCTCCGGGCCGATAAATTCCGCGATCGAGCCAAACGAACGCATCCAGCGGGCCGGGATGCGGCATTCCCTCCACGCCACGATCGGACAGGTCGAAAGACGCGACGTTCAGATCGAGCGCGGCGAAATCGTCCCCTACGCCGAATGCATGCAGGGCAGCGGGCGCCAACGGTCCCTCCCCCAACAGCAACGGTGCGGGAAACTTCGCAAAACCCTGGGCGTCTGTCCGCGCCTCGGCGAGGATGTCGTTATTGCGGGCCAACAACGCCAACCGGACGTCGGACCGCGGCTTCGCGTCGCTGTAACCACGCACCTGCACGGTCAGTCCATCAGAACCGCGCCAGACCGTGGGCGCCAGGTCCGTACGCAGGATCATCTGTACAGCCGAAGCATCATCATCTTTCGCGGTGCCATCGCCGGGTGTCGCGATGAGCGCGTAAAGCCCGGGACCGGCAGTGGCGAGCGCTTCAGGGAACGGCAGGGCAACGCGGGCGGGTTTGTTGGGCTCCCATTTCGTCACCGGCGCCGTCCCGGTCCAGACCTCGCGACCGGAATGACTGGCGAGATTGTTGGCTTTCCAGACGTCCAGCGCCTCGCCTAGTTTGGCCTCGCGCAAGTATTGCGACACGTTGCGCTCGGTCAGGCGGATCAGACGCAGCGACACTGCGGACAAATTGATTGTCGTCATCGTCACCGACGGCGTTTGGCCGCGTGGCAGCACGAAAAGGCGAGAGTCGAACACAATCCGCGACGCCAGATTGGGAATGGCGACCGCGAGCGCGGTCTCCTTGACCAGGGTCAACCCGGCCTCGCCCGGCATCCCGGCGCGGAGGGTCAAGCGCGTGGTCGTGCCGGGTGGCAGGCCCGATACGCAGATCAAATCCTCTTCCCGGGTCACCGCCGCGCCCGGCACCGGCGGCATCAGACGGACCCAGTCGCCCGGCACGAAGTCCGGACGCCGGACGGGCGGGACAGTAAATTCCACACACACCCTCGGCGGATCGGCGTCCGCTTCGGTGTTGAGTTTTTTCACCACCACGCCGACGGCGCGGCGCGCGTCCGCCAGCGTCTTTTGGTATGCGGGATTGGCCGGCGCGCGGTCCACCACCGCCTGCAACACAATGAGTGATTGAGGGCCGCGATCCAAAGCGCGCAACGCCTCCGCCATCAACAGCAGGCCCGGGATTTCGGCCTCGCTCGCCTTGCCGCCCGCGAGGCTCATCCAGGCGGCATGCAATGCCGCCTTCGGATCCGGCGGCGTGCGCTGCATTTGGGCGGTGGCTAAATCCAGCAACTGCTTTGGCGTGACCTCACCTTGAGCGACCCGAGTCTCCAACGCGGTCACGGCGGCAGGCCAATCCTGCTTCGCCATGGCGGCGGCGGCCTGCTGTTCGGCGGTACGGCGCGCGGCGGGAGTCCCGCCAGCGGGAACGCGCTTCGTCAGACTTAAAATATAGGCCTGGGCGTCGCGTTGCAGACCCGGTAGGTCCGGCGCGGCGGCACGGCATGGCATGGCGGCCAAAAGGAACAGGCCAAGCACAAACAGAATTCGGGCCGCCATCGCACGTCTCCCCAGCGCTCGTGTCCCGGTCAGGACGGGCGGCTTATAGCAGAGCGCGAGTTCGGTATGGAAACGAAACCGGAGACGATTGGGCCGGGTGGACGTTCAGGATGGCGGAGGAGCGACCGGCTCCATCGGTAACCCGGCGGCCTGCCATGAATCTCGTCCGCCGCGGTACCAATAGACCTCGGTAAATCCCAAATCGACCGCACGGAGCGTGGCGTTGTGCGCAAGCCAGCACATCCGGGATGCACAGAAGATGACCAGGGGGCGCGACTTGTCGCCAGCCGTCAGTCTCGCGAGGTGATAGTCGAACCAGGCCTGGACGTCGTCGTCGATGTGACGGCCAACACCGGCATCCCTCAACCAAACCGCGTTCGGCAGGCTGAACGCTTGCTCCCCGCCGATGACATCGACCAACAGCGGCGCCCGGCCGGAGGCGAGCAGTTGATGAAGCCCGGCGGTGGTGATCGTTCGCGCGCCTTCGATCCGCGTGGGAGTCGGCGCGTCGAAGTCGCTTACGCGAAGCGCGGTTGTTGGCGCGACACCGTAATCGACGTTTTCGTCGGCGAAACTGGCGCGCGGGCTTATCGCCTCCACCGGCACGCCGCCCGAGGGAGGTTGCGGGTAAGCGAATTGCGGGTACGACGGCCGCGTGTAGGACGCCTGGGTTGGCGGTACGTACCCGACCGGGGCGTAGGGGCGAGGATAATAGCCGGGGGCGTATGGGGTTGTCGGGCGTCCCCAATACCTGGGCTGAGGTTGAACGACGCAACCGCTGAGCGTAGCGCAGATCCCGATCGCAACAACGAGGCGAAGCATCGTGCAACCTCCCAAAATGGGTCCCGGATCAGGTCATGCGTCCGGTGCGAGTTCCCTATATCATAACCGCGGCGGGATGGCACGATTGTTCGGGTCATACCCGGGCATTTTCTTCACCTCGGGCACCGGATCGGGAAACTGTGCGTGATGACTCGATACCGTATCGACAAATCGATCCTGAGCGATACTATCACGTTATAATTCTTGAACTGACAAACCGTTCTGCGACACGCGAGATCGTTTCATTAGTAATGACAGGCGCGCGCGATGCGGCCAGATCGAACCCTCCAAACAATTCCGATCTGCCTCGCCGCCAGGGAGTATCGGCGGATCCGCGCGGTCAAGGCCTCAGAACCTCCCTCCGCTTCGGGCCGTTGCTTCCGCCCGGCATAACGGCCGGCCTCCTCCGCGCAGGCCATAAGCTGGACCTGGTGGAATAACATCGGCGGCAATACGATCAGGCCGCACGCGGCCGGGCTGATGCCGGATGGACTGGTGAAAATGCCGGCGGCATCGAGGTTGCCGGAGTTAGGGGATGTGGAGTTCATGGTACGGACAGCCCGGCCAGGGACGCGTGGGCCGGCGGCGGAACTTGCGCGGGCGATATTGACGAATGGCGACCGGTTGCAGCGGAGGACCCGCCGGCGCGGGTCAATATCGGGCTTCGTCCCCTTTGGGACATGATCTCGAAACCGGCCGCGAGACCCTTTTCGTGTCACCGCGCGCGCCATCTGTGCAGATATTTATCCTGTCGGGAAATCCAAGAGTTGTGTAATTCCGATAGGTTGCTGACGCTATTTCCCCGGGTCTGGATTTATGCAAAGATTCTGTTGCCCATCCGGGAGAAATCGCCTTAGAGTCATGACGTGCACGTAAACTCTCTATGGGGCCGGATAACCCTGAAAGAATCGCCATGGCCGTGTTGATCGTTGTTCCAATTGCCACACTTATGGCTCTGATTGGCTACCGGCTCCTGACCGGACAGATCAGAACAACCGGCCTTTTGTTGGATAACGTGGGGGCCTTCAGCCCGTCTCGTCTTCAGATGCTCCTGAGCACCACGTTCGGGGCGGGTTTCTATCTCTTCGCAAGTCTACGTGGGGGAAACGCTGGCACGGACCTGCCGGGCACTCTCCCGACGCTACTGGCGTTTCTGGGCGGCAGCCACGCGCTGTATCTGACTCAGAAATGGTTCACCCTTCGCCCAGGCAAGGAAGCACACAAATGAACACCTTTGGCCCTTTGACAACCGCGACCCTGCTGGGTTGGGTCTTAAGCATCCCCTTATTTGCATCTGAATTCGCCACGTAATAAAAGAATCAAGGTGGATGCTCTGGGATTCCGAAAAGAATCAAAAATCCCTCTTTTCGAGTCCTGATCTTTCGTTTGTCCTGGACGGGTTGCCGGAATCGGTTCCTCT
>SHWL01000025.1 GCA_009693865.1 Acetobacteraceae bacterium
AGGCCTGAAAGGCCGGCTCACGCACTTTGCGCAAAAGTGTGGCCGATCAGACTCGGTCAGGCCTGAAACGACAGAGGACCAAATCGCGGGAACTGGCTCGGGACGGCCGGTTCAGAGACCGATTTTCCATAATGAGAACTGCTGGATCGCGGGCCGCCACTGGAATTGCGGAACGACATCAGGCAGGCTACGCGTTCTCCTGAGGCAGACGGTGGCGTCACGGCAGGGCGGCGAGGAACACATACCAAATGCGACGACGCGATTTTCTGCGCACCACGGCGGGCGCGGCGGGCCTGATGGCCGCGCCGCATATTGGACATGCGGCCGACGCCAAGGTTCTGCGCTTTGTCCCACAGGCGAATCTCGCGAACCTCGACCCGATCTGGACCACGCAATATGTGGTCCGCAATGGCTCCTTGCTGATCTGGGACATGCTGTACGGGGTCAACGACAAGCTCGAACCGCAACCGCAGATGGTCGAGGCGCACGAGGTCTCGCCCGACTTCAAGACCTGGACGTTTCGTCTTCGCCCAGGACTGAAGTTTCATGATAATGAGAAGGTAACGTCGAAGGATGTCGTCGCCAGCATCCTCAGGTGGATGGCTCGCGATGCGACGATGGGATTACCTATCAAAAGGCAATTGGATGCGCTGGAGGCAGTGGACGACCGCACCTTCCGCTTCCGGCTCAAAGCGCCTTATCCCAAAATGCTGTTCGCGCTTGGCAAAAGCAGCACGCCCTGCCTGTTCATCATGCCGGAGCGGATCGCCGCGACCGACCCATTCAAGCAGATTTCCGAGTATGTGGGCTCCGGGCCCATGCGGTTCAACAAGAACGAGTGGGTCCCCGGCTCGGGCGCGATCTTCGAGCGTTTCGCGGGTTACGAGCCGCGCGCCGAAAAGGCGAGTTGGCTGTCAGGCGGCAAGAAGATCAATTTCGACCGGATCGAGTGGAAGATCCTGCCGGATGGCGCCACCGCGTCCGCGGCCTTGCAGAATGGCGAGGTCGACTGGTGGGAAACTCCGCTCCCCGATCTCGTCCCTCTCCTGAAAAAATCCGCCGGAGTCGCCGTCGATATCGCCGATCCCCTGGGCAACATCGGGTCGTTCCGGATCAATCATTTGCACCCACCATTCAACGACATTCGTGCCCGCCGCGCGGTGCAACTCGCGCTCAGCCAGGCCGATTACATGCGCGCTGTCGTCGGCGACGATGAATCGCTGTGGAAGGAAGTGCCAGGGTTCTTCACGCCCGATACGCCGCTGTACACCGAACAGGGCGGCGAGGCACTCAAGGGCGAGCGCAAATACGACGCGGCGAAGAAACTGCTGGCCGACGCCGGGTACAATAACGAGCCGATCGTGCTGCTGGTCGCGACCGATGTTTCCATTACCAAGGCGCAGGGCGACGTGACCGCCGATCTGTTGAAGAAGATCGGCATGAACGTGCAATACACCGCGCTCGACTGGGGAACGGTAGGGCAGCGCCGCGCCAAAAAAGAAAAACCGTCCGAGGGCGGCTGGAACGTTTTTCATACATGGCACGCGGGCGCGGATTGCGTGAACCCGGCGCCTTACATCGCGCTCGACGCCAGCGGCGACACCGCGTGGTTCGGCTGGCCGAAATCCGATGCGGTGCAAAGCAAGATCGCCGCGTGGTACGGCGCGCTTGACCTCGCGGCGGAAAAGCAAGTCATCGCGGAGTTGAACCAGGCCGCCATGGAACACGTCGTTTACGTCCCAACCGGATTTTTCAAAGGCTACCAGGCCTGGCGGAAAAACGTGTCGGGGATCGTCAAAGCACCCTTTCCCGTCTTCTGGGATGTGAGCAAAACCTGACATGCTGGCTTATTTCCTCCGCCGGGTGCTCGCCACCATTCCCGTCGTTCTGATGGTGGCGCTGTTCGTGTTCAGCCTGCTGTATATCGCGCCCGGCGATCCGGCGGCGATCATCGCGGGCGATCAGGCGACGCCCGCGGATGTGGAACGGATTCGGGAATCGCTTGGCCTCGACCGGCCCTTCGTGGTGCGGTTCGTCGAGTGGCTTTGGAACGTGGTGCGGGGCGATCTCGGAACCTCGATCTTCACCAATCTGCCGGTCTCCCATATGATCCGTCAGCGGATCGAGCCGACCGTGTCGCTGATGGTGTTGACACTGATCCTGTCGCTGAGCACCGCCATTCCCATGGGCGTGATCGCGGCCTGGAAGCACGGCACGCTGATCGACCGGGGCGTGATGATGGTGGCGGTGTTCGGCTATTCCACGCCGGTCTTCGTCGTTGGGTATTTACTGGCCTACATCTTCGCGCTGCAACTCGACTGGCTGCCGGTGCAGGGTTTCACGTCGATCAGCCAGGGGTTGGGACCGTTTCTGCGGAACCTGATCCTGCCCGCGGTCGCGCTTGGCCTGATCTACATGGCGCTGATCGCCCGCATCACGCGCGCGACGATGCTGGACGTGCTGTCGCAGGATTACGTCCGCACCGCCAAAGCGAAGGGCGTCGCGCAGAAAGGCATTCTGTTCGTCCATGCGTTGAAGAACGCCGCCGTGCCCATCGTCACCATCGTCGGCATCGGGTTCGCCGCGCTGATCGGCGGCGCCGTTGTGACAGAGAGCGTGTTCGCCATCCCCGGTCTCGGCCGCCTGACCGTGGACGCGATCCTGCGTCGCGATTACCCGGTCATCCAGGGCGTCGTGCTGCTGTTCAGCTTCATCTATGTCGTGGTGAACCTTGCCGTGGACCTTCTTTACACCGTGTTTGACCCGAGGATCAGATATTGAGCACCTCCGTTTTCGACACCGGTGGATATACCGCCGCGCCTGAGTTGCCCGATGTGCTGCCCGAGCCGAAACAACGCGGCCGGATCATGGGCTTCGTCTACGGTCATCCCACCATCGTGTTGGGCGGGTCCGTGGTCGCGCTGATGGTCCTGATCGCCATTTTCGCGCCGTTCCTGTTCACCGTGGATCCGACGGCGCTGGCGCCCGCCCGCCGCACGCGCCCCCCATCCGAGTCATACTGGTTCGGCAGCGACATGCTGGGCCGCGACGTTTACTCGCGTGTGCTGTATGGCGCGCGGGTGTCGCTGACCGTCGGGTTCTCGGTCGCATTCCTCGCCGCCGTCATCGGCACCACGATCGGGCTGGTGGCCGGGTTCACCCGCTGGGTCGACACCATTGTCATGCGCATCATGGACGGGCTGATGTCGATCCCGGCGATCCTATTGGCGATCGCGTTGATGGCGCTGACCCGCGCGTCGATGAAAAACGTTATCATCGCGATCACGGTCGCGGAATTTCCTCGCGTCTGCCGCCTGGTACGCGGCGTCGTGCTGTCATTGCGCGAACAACCCTATGTGGAAGCCGCCATCGCTTCGGGCACCCGCGTACCTGTCATTATCTGGAAGCACATTCTGCCAAACACGCTGGCCCCTTTGATGGTGCAGGCGACCTTCATCTGCGCCTCCGCCATGATCGCCGAAGCCACGCTTTCGTTCCTGGGTGCCGGCACGCCGCCGATCATCCCAAGCTGGGGCAACATCATGGCCGAGGGCCGCGCGCTGTGGCAGGTGAAACCCTATATCGTCTTCTTCCCCGCCGCGTTCCTGTGCGTCACCGTCCTCGCCGTTAACATGCTCGGTGACGGGCTGCGCGACGCGCTCGACCCCCGCCTCGCGAAACGGCTCTGATCGCGATGGCATTACTTGAAGTCGAGAATCTGCAAACCCACTTCGCGACGCCGGGCGGGATAGTCCGCGCCGTGGACGGGATCTCGTTCCATGTCGACTCCGGCGAAACCGTGGCGGTCGTGGGCGAGTCCGGCTGCGGCAAGTCAGTCACGGCCATGTCCATCCTGCGGCTTATTCAGGAACCGCCGGGCAAAATCGAAGGCCGCATCACCTTCGAAGGGCGCGAGCTGCTGTCGTTGCCCGAACCCGAAATGCGCGATATCCGCGGCAACGCGATTTCGATGATCTTCCAGGAGCCGATGACCAGCCTCAACCCGGTGCTGACCGTCGGCAAACAGATCGGCGAGACGGTGCAGTTGCACCAGGGTATGAACGCCGCCGAGGCGGAAAAGAAAGCGGTCGAGATGCTGACCCTGGTGGGCATTCCCGCCCCGGCGCGGCGGGTGAAAGAATATCCGCACCAGCTTTCCGGCGGCATGCGTCAGCGGGTCATGATCGCCATGGCCCTGGCCTGCAATCCCAAGGTGCTGATCGCGGATGAGCCGACGACCGCGCTGGACGTCACCATTCAGGCCCAGATCCTGGACCTGATGCGCGACCTGAAAACGCGCCTTGGCTCCGCCATCATGCTGATCACCCACGACCTGGGCGTTGTCGCTGAAATGGCCGAGCGAGTGATCGTCATGTACGCCGGCCGCAAGGTGGAAGAGGCACATGTGAACGAGATTTTCGCTCGTCCGTTGCATCCCTATACGCGTGGGTTAATCGGTGCGGTGCCGAAACTTGGATCCTCGCTCGATCATGGTCCCCGCGAGAAACTCGCCGAAATTCCCGGGCTTGTTCCCAGTTTGCGGCAGCGGATCGTGGGGTGCGCCTTCGCGGGACGTTGCGAATTTGCCACGGATTTGTGCCATAAGGTCGCGCCCGCGATCGAAATGAAGGCGGACGGACACCTGGTTGCCTGCCATCACGCCGAACGCCGGATGGCCGCATGAGCAACGCGCGTCCTTCGCTTCGCCTGCTCGTCATGGCCCTCCCCCGGCTTGACCGGGGGATTGACCGCATAGGCATCAGGATAAGGCCCTACGGGTGGGAGGCTCACTTCCAAAACCGTCATGGCCCGGCTGGTCCGGGCCACCGGTCGCGTCACTGTGCTGGCATGGGTGGCCCGGACCAGCCGGGCCATGACGGTAAAAACGAGAACATCCATCTCCGAGCCAACGCGATCCCGATGCTTATGCGGCTTGTCCGGGCCATCCGTCGCGGCATACAGCTTAAACCTTTGGCGCGCATCGGCCATCCCGTGACACGCAATGAGCGCTCAGGTCAATTGTCAGGACTTTCTGTATGAGCAGCGTGCGTCGTTTGACCCTTCTCGCCGTCATGGCCCGGCTCGACCGGGCCATCCGTCGCGGCACGTTGCTTAAAATCGTGGCACGAACACGCCATCCCGTGACATGCGACGAACGCGCAGGTCAATCATCAGGACTTCTAGTATGAGCGGCGTGCGTCCTTTACTCGAGGTCAAGAACCTCAAGAAACATTTTCCCATTTATGGCGGCCTGTTGGGGCTGACCACCGGGCACGTCTTCGCCGTCGATGGTGTCAGTTTCGATATCGACAAAGGCGAGACATTGTCTCTGGTCGGTGAATCCGGTTGCGGCAAATCGACCGTCGGCAAAGCAATCCTGCGACTGTACCCGATCACCGGCGGTGAGGTGCATCTGGACGGCGAACGCATCGACAACATGTCCGCCAGCAAGCTGCGCCCGATGCGCCAGCGCGTGCAGGTTGTATTCCAGGATCCGTTCTCCAGCCTGAATCCGCGGATGAAAGTGCGGGATATTCTGGCCGAGCCGATCTTGAATTTTGGCCTGGCCAATGGCCGCCGCGAAGTCACCGAACGGGTCGAGGCGCTGATGGATAAGGTCCGCCTGCCCCGAGACTCGATCTGGCGGTTTCCGCATGAATTCTCGGGTGGTCAGAGGCAGCGCATCGGGATCGCGCGAGCACTGGCGCCGGGGGCCGATCTGATCATTTGCGATGAGGCGGTGTCGGCGCTGGACGTGTCGGTGAAGGCGCAAATCATCAACCTGCTGGTCGATTTGCAGGATGAACTGGGCTTGGCTCTGCTGTTCATCAGTCACGATCTCGCGACCGTGGAGCATCTGACGCATCGCGTGGCGGTGATGTATCTTGGCAAGATTGTCGAGATATGCGACCGGCGGACTCTGTTCGCGACCTCGCACCATCCGTATACGCGAGCGTTATTATCAGCGGTCCCGGTCCCGGATCCAACAGCGAAACGAAATCGAATCATTCTGACCGGGGATGTGCCGTCCCCGATCAATCCGCCATCCGGGTGCCGATTCCATACGCGGTGCCCTTTCGCGTTCGACCGGTGCCGCACCGAGGAGCCAATGTTGCGAGAGGTTGGCAGCGGGCATTCCTCAGCGTGTCATTTGACGCATGCGCCGGGGGAGGCGATCGAGGCGATGCGGGTGGCGGCCTGAGAGCATCATTCACGACAACGCCCACGGATCGATCAACGGAACGCCACACCCCTCGAACCCACCGATATCCCGCGTCACCACGCTTGCGCCAAGCGATCGCGCGACCGAAGCAATCATCAGATCGAGCGTCGTCCCCGGCCGGCCCATCCGACGGCGATCCGCGAATATTACGGCATACGCCGTCGCGGCTTCGATATCGAACGGCAACAAACGCCCGTTGAATTCATCGAACATCGCGCGCGCCGCCTCTTCAAGATCGCGACGGCGCCGGCCTTCCGTCATCACCGCCAGCCCGGAAAATATCTCCGCGTGAGAGATGGTCGTCGTGAACAGGCGTCCCTCGTCCTGACCCGCGATCCATTCCGTTACCTCGGGCACCGGACGCACGTGCATCATCGCGGACAGGATGTTGGTATCGAGAACGAACATCAATCGAAGGCGGGCGGTTCACGTGAAGGCTCCCGCGGCGGCAGGTCAAGATCGACACCGCCAATCGCCGCGAACCGCGCATGAATGCGCTCGGCGAGGTTGCCTCTCGACGGGGCGTTCGTGCGCGTGAGCAGGACTGCCCGAAGGATATCTCTGGCTTCAGCCTCCATTGAGCGCCCGTGCTCCGCGGCGCGAACGCGCAGCCGCTCCTTCACTGCGGAATCGAGATTGCGAATGGTCAACATGGCCATCGGCGATGGGGCCTCCCGAGTGACTGCATTGTACTCAATGAAAGCATTGACAGCAAGGTTTATCGTACCAACACCATTTGCGCGGTCACGGCGACAGACGCTTCGTCGGGGCCCACGATACACATCCTGGCCCCGAGCGACGCCACCCGGATCCCCGATGCCCAGGAGATCATGCCATCAGGAAACATTCCCCGCCCCGCGTGCCAGTACGGCAGCCCTCCAATATCCCGGCAAACCAGAACCGCCTCGCACCCTCGCTTGCCCTCTCAATGGTGCCGGGCCTAATCTGGGATCGCGACGGGATCCTCCCATCAGGTTCGAAGGGGACAACGCCGCCAATATCGTTCTGCGAAGGGAGGAGACCATGTGGGCTCAACACCGCATCTCCCTCCGGCACACGCTGAAATTGTCTGTCACGACAGGAGATCTCGTCATGTCTGGTGGAAGCCAAGCCCAATCGTCGAAGCGGATCGAGCAACTGGATCCCGCGCTGGAAAAGATCATCTCTGTATCAGAACCAATCCACGACCTGGCCGACGGGTTCGGCGGTGCGCAGGGCCCGGCGGAAGGCCCGGTCTGGTGGAAAGAAGGCGGCTATTTGCTGTTCAGCGATATTCATAACAATAAGCGTATGAAATATCAGCCCGGCGCGGGCGTGTCATTATTCCACGAACCGACCAACCGCGCCAACGGATTGACCCGCGACCTCCAGGGGAGGTTGATCGCCTGCGAGCACGACTCAAGACGCGTCACCCGCCAGGAACTCGACGGCAGCATCACGGTGGTCGCGAACAGCTTCCAGGGTCGGCAACTTAACCGGCCCAACGATGTCGTGGTGAAGTCCGACGGCTGCATCTATTTCACCGATCCGTGGACCAGCCCCTTACCGGCCGAGCAATGGGACCTGACCTTTTCCGGCGTGTATCGTGTGACCCCCGATCTCGGCACGTTGACCCTGCTCATTGGCGACTTCGTGGTACCGAACGGTCTGGCGTTCTCTCCCGACGAGAATATCCTTTACATCAATGACTCTCGCCGCGCGCATATCAGGGCATTTGACCTGATGCCCAATGGCGCGCTCGCGAAGCAGACCGACCGGGTCTTCGCCGATTTGAGTGGGAGCGAACCCGGCGTTCCCGATGGCATGAAAGTCGACGCCGAAGGCAACGTTTATTGCGGCGGGGCCGGCGGGATATGGATCATGAATTCCGCGGGCAAGAAACTTGGCCGCATCGTGCATGGGGCGCCCGCCACCACCAACATCGCCTTCGGTGGCGATGACTGGAAGACCCTGTATTTTACCAGCCGTAACCACCTGGGCTCGGTCAATGTGAAAATCCCGGGCATCCCGGTGCCCGTCGGGAAAAAATGACTTTGCCGTGACCGGCCGGCCACGGCTTCCTCGTCGTGGACCGGAGACGGATATTCTCTTCTCATCGTCATGGCCCGGACGAGCCGGGCCATGACGGTTTTGGGAGAAATCCTCCCACCCCTTGGGCCTTATCCTGATGCCAATGCTGCTCGTCCCGGCCACGACGAGGGACAGACCGCCACTTCTACTTCGGCGCCTCGGGCTGCTCCATCAGCGCCAGCCCTTCCATCGCCAATCCATACCCCAGCAAGTCCTGCATGCGTTTCTTCAGATATTCGGTGAACATCAACCGCGTGTAACGCAGCAGCAGCGTCGGCTTTTGAGCCAGCATCTCCGCGTGTTCCCACGCCCGCGCCAGCACCTTGTCCGCCGGCAGGACTTCCGCGACCAAACCCAGATCCTTGGCCTCATGCGCCGAAAGCGTCTGACCGGTCAGCAGGAAATAACGTCCGCGATTCAGGCCCAGCAGGATCGGCATGACGATATGCATCCCGTCCCCCGGCACCAGCCCATTCGGGAAATGCGCGGAATCCTGGAACGCCGCCGTATCGGACGCCAGAACGATGTCCGACAGCAACGGAATCTCGCCATGCCGCCAGGCCGGACCGTTGATCGCCGAGATCACCGGAACCTCGATATTCAGCAGGTTCATCAGCAACGCCCGGCCTTCCCAATGCACGCGGTCGAACGCATTGGCCGTCAGGCCCGCGCTGATCGTGCTCTGCCCGGGAGTGGCGCGCACACCGGACCATTCGTCGCCGGTGCCGGTCATGATCACCACGCGGTTGTCCCGGTCGCGTCCAACATCGGCGAATGCATCGGGCAACTCCCCGTGCGGCCCGAGGCCCCAACGCAACGGGCCATTATCGGTATGAAACCGCATCTCCAGGATGCCCCGCTCGCGGCGCATGTGGATGCAGCTGTATTTCTTCGCATAACTTTCGAAGCCGCTCATGTCATGACCTCCCTGGGCCGCGATAGGTCGCGGCATTGCGCGTTCAAGGCAGTATCAGCCCGGTGGACGGATCGCCGGAAGCCCCAGATGGCCCGTCTTGATCCACAAATCGCAGCCGTTGGGACCAGCGACCGCGTTCAGCGTCGCGCCGGGCGGCAGCCGCAGCCAGGACAAAGGCGCGAATGTCTCGCCATTTTCCACGCACGATCCCTTGAGAACCAGCAGTTCCGCCCCATTCCCAGGCACCAGATGGACCGCCGCGTTCGAAGCCCAGTGTTCCAGCCGGACGATCTCACGCGCGTCGCGAAACAACAGCTGGGCCGAGACGCCATCCCGCCCGGGCACTGGCGCGAACGCCCGATCGCTGGTTTCGATCCGGACATCGGTTCGATCCTGAAGGTCGAACTGCCACAGTTTCACGAACAGCACGCAGCCCGGCGCGGAACCCGGCGTATGCCGCGACGTGGGGGGATTGCGGATATAGGTGCCCGCCGGGAAATCGCCGTGCTCGTCGGAGAACACGCCCTCCAGCACCAGAAATTCCTCACCGCCGTCATGCGTGTGCGGAGAAAAATGCGATCCGGGCGCATAGCGGACGATGGAGGTCGCCCGCGCCACCTCCTCGCCGATGCGGTCCAGCATCCGGCGCTCCACCCCGGCCATCGGCGAGGGAACCCAGGGCATGCGCGCCGAATGAACCACGGCGCGTACGGAAAAATCGGCGTTCAGCTCCATGTCGGATAGCTCCGGCGGGGGTAACACAAGCAATCCCGCGCCTCCTTACTTCGTGTTCCCCGGCGCATCCAGCGGCCAGAGCGCGTCGCGCCACCACAGCGCGATCCCGAGCGTCGCGGCGAGGCCGAAAATGCAATAGCCCGATGCCATGGCGAGGTAGCCGAACCACTCGATCAGGGCGCCGGACGCCAGCAGGCCAACCGGCAACCCGTAAATCGCGAGCATGCGCACACCCATGATCCGGCCGCGGTATCGATCGCCCGCGACCCGCAGCAGCATCACCGACAGCGGCACCATGCTGAAGCTCTGCACAAGGCCCGTCAGCATCAGCATGATCGCTCCGGCGACCGGATTGGGCATCAGGACGAACACCTGCAACACGGCGTACCAACCCGCCGCCGCCACGATCATCATCCGCCCTGTCGGCATGGTCTGAGCGAACAGGCTGATCAAGATGGAGCCCAGCAGGCCGCCAACGGCGAAGCTGGCGACCAACAGACCCAGGCCGGTCTGGTCGATGTGGTAGACCTCACGCGCGATGTAGGGCAGCAGGCTGCCGGTGATCGGAAACGCTGTCATGTTGACCAGGAACGCGAGCCACATCCCGGCGTGCAGGCAAGGCGTGCGCCAGACATGGACCAACCCTTCGAGGACCTCGCGCGCGAACGATGACCGCCCGACGCCCGCGGCCCGGCGATGGGCCAGTCCGGCGCCGCCCATCCCGGTCAGCACCAGGCCAGCGGCGTACAACGCGGTGACCGCGACATACACGGGGCCCATCCCGAACGCGGCGATCATGCCCGCGCCGAACAGCGGGCCCACGATACGGGCGAAGTCGGAGGTGGTACGCGCCACGCCCATGGCGCCCATCAATTGACGGCCCGGCATGATCGCCGCGATCAGGGCGTTGCGCATGGCGTTGTCGGACGGGCGAACCAGTCCCGACAGCGTCGCGAGCAACATGACATACAACGGCCGCAGCACACCGGTGAAAGCCAGCACGGTCATGGTCAGGGCAAGCAACGTGTAAATCGCCCGCATCGCGCACAACACGTTACGATGGCCAAATTTATCCCCGGCCATCCCGAACATCGGCGCGATCAGCGTGCCAAGAAAGCGTAGCGCCCCAAACAGGGTCAGCAACAGCACCGATTCGGTCTCAACCAGAATGTACCAACCAAGGATCAGAAGCTCGATTTCGTTGCCCCAGTTGATCAGCAGATCGGCGGGCCACTGATACAGGAAGCCGCGTACCCTGAACGGATCGAGCAGCCGGAATCCCCGTATCGCGGTCACGAACCCATCCAACCGGCTGGCGCGACGGGTTCCCACGCGAACCTCGCGGCCAGGCGCGCATGGCACCGGCGGCGGCATTTCACCCACACCAAACGACGTCCCCGGTCTCGCGGGCCAGATTGGCCCCTGGTGGGGAGTGTAAGGTATATCGGCCGCGACGGGAACGCCGCACCGGGGCACGCGTCAGTCGGCGCGCCCTCCCATTGAAATCATATCGACCCCAATGGTCCGGAGCAGCGCCGCGTCCTCCTCCGACGTGACCTCTCGGATCAGGATCCTGGTCCGGCGGGCATGGAGCGAACCGATCAGCGTCATGAGCTTTTCCGGATCGTCGGCGTCGAGCACCGTGGCGGGCATCGATACGATGGGATCCGCGGTGAAGGACATGTCGAGTGCCGCGAGACTCGCCATATCGTCGACATGATAACCCACGCCGCGGCAGAAGGGGCGCAGCCGGTTAACGCATTCCAATTGACGCGTCTTCAGCAGGCCTCGCGGTATCGCGGACAACATCATGATCAGATGGCTCGAAACCCGTTGATCGACTTTGAGGCACGTCGCTAGATAACGTTCGGTCGCGGCGCGCGTCGCGAACACGTCAAACCGGACATTGACCAGAAACGGTATGGTATTGCCCCGCGCCATCCCGGCAATCGCCTGGTGCGCGGCGAGCCCGACCAGCAGCCCGTCCAGATCGAATGTCCTGGTTTCCGCCTCCGGAAGGATGGCGAGCGCGCCGATGACCCCACGCTCGAGTTCGCCAGGAAGATTGACCTGCATCGCCAGCGTCTCACGAGGGTTGTGCCCGGTGACCCGCTTCAGGTCGCAGGCAGTGCCGGCGGCGGCGGCCTTCAAAGCCTCCCGCGCCTCCCGTTCAAGCCGTGCGACCTGACCGTCCAGCCCGTCCAAAAGGGTCGCATGCAACGCGGTGGCCGTTTGCCCCTGGTCCTGAATCCGCGATGACGCGGCGATCGAGCGTAGCTCGGCCGTGTCGGGTTCGCCGCCCTGACCGATCAGGCGCTCACGGATTTCACGTCCGATCATCGCCGCGCGAAACGAGGCATCCTGCTCGTTCAGGGTGCCAAAGCAGATCAGAAAACTCGTGTCGTCCACGCGCGAATAACTGTCTTGATCGCCACAGCGCCGCTTGACGATCGCTTCCGCCGTCGCCATGGCTCGCGCCGCGACCGCCTGCCATCGGTCCCCCATCGCCGCGCGCACCTCGTCCATGCCGACCAGCCTGGTCCGGCCAGCGGTTTCGCTCCGCGTTCCGGCCGCGCCTGCCACCTGGGCGCGTATCGTGAGAATACGGAATTGCTTCGCGTCGCCGGTCGAAACGAGCAACGACGTTATGCTGGCGACAACCTGCGATCCGTCGGCTTTCAGCAGTGGGGCGACATAGGTCTCATCGGTCCCGTGCTCCATTTGCTTCTTTGCCGCTTCCGCGATCGACGCGCGTGACCCGGGCGCGGCCAGATCCACCGATCGCCGCCCAACCAGTTCATTCGGTTTGTAGCCAAGCAACCGGTCGATGCGCGAGTTTGTCATCAAGATGCTGCCCGCCGCGTTGAGGATCACCACCCCTTCGTCGACCGACATGAAAACCTTCGCCAGCAAATGCTGCACCGAGTTCTGCATTTGCCGCGCCTCAAGCAGCGCCGTGATGTCGCGTCCAAGGACCGTGAAGCAGACGCGTCCGGGCGTCCATTCAGGAGCAGCCATCAGGTGAAACCCCAGCATGAACGTGCCGCCGCCCGCCCGCCCGCAGGCCAGCTCGGTGCGCAACGAGACCCGTTCCCGGATTGCATTCGTCAAGGTCTGGGCTTGAGCTCCGATCGGAAACAACTCGGCGGCCAGGCGCCCGACAATCTGATCGCCGGAAAATCCCGAAGCGCGGCGGAACGCGCCATTGACCGCGATCACGACGGCTTCGCCGGTTTTCGCCGCCGCGTCGGCTTCCAGCAGCACGACGATATCGTCGGATCGATCCAGTGCCTGATACGTCAGCCACGCCGCGTCGCCAGGCTGTATCGCCACAAGACCGGTCTGGTGAGGCGCGGGTGCCGGCATATCCGTGACAATTCTCGCTTTTCACGCTCCGGCCAGGACGCGCCGCCGGAGCATTTGCCTTGTATGCGCGCGAATTGGTTAACAAGCCGTAAAGACAAACCTTTGCCGGCGATCGTCGTGGAAATGAGGTCACGGACTGCCATGCCCGCGTCACACCAACCGTCCGAACGCAGGACTCTTACCCATCGCGTCATGGCTCGGCTCGATCGGGCCATCTGGTCCGGCACAGTGCAGCTACGGATGGTCCGATCACGTCAGGCCATGACGTGGAGGGGCGCTGCCATGGGTCAAGCGTTCGGGCCGTTGGTGTCACACATCGTCAGGGCTCAGGGTCATCATCATTTCGGCTGAATGTTTATGAACCTCTGACTCGCGTTCCAGATTCTTCGGAAACCGGGAGCGCCTCGCCAGGACGAGGGTTTGTTTCGCCTTCCCTTCGTGCCAATCGCGGGCGGCGCGGATGGCCGCGTCCCAGCCCAGTTGGAATTCGGGGCTTTTTTCGCCGGTGGCCTTGGCCATGGCAGACTCCTGTCATTTCAGATCCGGAAGGAGGCGACGAGCCAGCCGCCGGCCAGAATTGAAGATTTTTGCTGAAGCCGCGTCCGGGAACCAGGGTTTCAGCGATTTCCCATGGTGGGGTGGAATCGGACTCCTCGTAGCCTATGGTGACGGCATCGGGCAATGTCGCTCGCACAGCGGACTGCGTCACCCGGGGTCTGAGCGGGGAGTGACGCGCCCCAGGCCCAGTGACAGACCACCAGCGACAGACCAAACGAGGACCGCATGATCAAATTCTATTACAATCTCGCGCCGAACCCGATGAAAGTCGCGCTGTGCCTGGAGGAGATGGGCCTGCCCTACGAACTCGTGCCGGTTGACGGCCGCAAGGGGGAGCAGCACGCGCCGGATTATCTCGCCATCAATCCCAACGCGAAGGTGCCTTCGATCGTCGATGACGGCGCCACCGTGTTCGATAGCAACGCGATCCTGCTGTATCTGGCGGAAAAGACCGGCAGGTTCCTGCCTGATCCGTCGCCGGCGGCGCGCGGGGAAATGCTCTCCTGGCTGATGTTCGTCGCGTCGGGCATTGGCCCATATTCCGGGCAGTCGGTACATTTTCGAAATGTGGCGCCAGAGCCGAAGGACTACGCCGTCAATCGCTATATGTTCGAGGCGCAGCGGCATTGGGGCATCCTGGACGCGCGCCTTGGCTCGCGCCGGTTCGTGCTGGGTGACCGCTACACCATCGTCGACATGGCGGTGTGGGGCTGGTCGCGATTGATCTCTGTCGTCCTGGGTCCGGACGGTCCCGCGCAATTCCCGAATGTTCAGCGGCATCTGGACGAGATCAACGCCCGCCCAGAGGCCGCGCGAGCTTTGGCTCTGAAGGACCGGCACAGCTTCAAGACGGAGATGGACGAAGCCGCCCGCCTCGCGATGTTCCCGCATCTCGGCAAAAAGGTCGCCTGATCGCCGTGCGTCATCTCGCCGGCGTGTCATCTGGCATGAAGACCGCTCCATGGCGTGAGACGTTCCTTGCGCGCCCGGACGGGGATGGTATAGCCTGAGGGCGACGAGGAGAATGCCGACATGCTGGCGGTCCGGAACGACCAGTTAGAAGCGCTGCGGGCGCCCACGCAGGCTCGGTTCGAAGCGGATACGCTCTCGCATCTCGCCCGATTTTATCCGGTTGACGCGGCGTCCCTGGGCGAGGCCGGCCTGCTGGCGGTCATTCGCGAGGGCCAGCGGGATGCGGTCGCGCGCGCGTTCACCCTCGCCGGCGATGTGCGCCGTTTCATTACCTTGCGCATGGTCCTCGGCAGCGGTTTCCCCCGCGACCCTCTGCTACCCTGGGCAGCGCGGATCGTGGCGGAAGGCCAAGGTCAGCCAGGAACCGTTTCCCGCCTGGTCGTCGAGGCAGCCGATTATCTGGAACTCACCAGCGGCGAGGACGGGCAATACGCCCTGCGTGCCATGTTGCGCGCGGAGGCGGTGACCTTCGACCAGGCGACCGGGATTGGTCTTGAGACGACCAGCACTGGCGAGGCGGCGGACACAGCCCTCCTGGCGCTGTTGCGCCGGATCTGGCCACAGAAATACCGTCTGACGCGGCCGGAACAACGGGCCGCCTTTCTTCGCGCCGCCGCCACGGCCGCCGCCGCGGACGGTCTCGATACCCCCGGAACGGCGCGGCTCTGCACTGTGCTCATGTTCCTCCTTGGCGCGGGCTTCGCGAACGATCCCGCGTTGCCCTGGGCCCGGGCCGCGCTGGCGGCGGTTCCGGACGACGCACCGGCGATAGACCGCGCCCGCGCGCTGTACGATGCCGGAATGGCCGCCATCGCCCGTCTCCGCGTCTTGCTACCCGCCGTGGGAGCCTGAATCATGGGCAAGACAAGCGGCTCCAAGCAACTCAAGGACGCGACGGACGACTCCTTCGCGACCGACCCGGCCCCACTGACCCCGGTGATGCCATGCAAGAAGGGCAAGACCCTGCTGAAGGTCTTCCTCAGGCGCATCGATACCGACGCCATTGTCGCCAATGAGCCGGTACGGGCCGGCCCAAAATCCCCCGGCGCTCCGAAAAACACCGTCGCCGGGACCGGGTTGGCCGATTATGGCGAGGTCAAACCCGGGACGTATTTCTTCGACGTTCCCCTCGCCGGCGCCCTGAAGCCGAAATTCAAGCCGTACGCGACGAAGTCGGCCGGTGTTCCCAAGCAGGTGGATTTCCATGCCACGCTGAAGATCGTGCCGATCGCGCGCCTGCGCGTCGTCATCTTCGACCGCGAGGCCAAAAAGGTCAGTGGCGCCGTCTGGAAACTCACCGATCCGGTGGCGGCGAACGGCACGACGGGCGCCGACGGCCTGATCGATGTCGAGGTGCCCTGGAGTTCCGCGACTGCCACGCTCGCGGTCACGCTGCCAAAGGGCAAATTGATTGCCGCGCCCGCCGTCGTGCCCGCCGATCCCGTCGACGCGCCGCCTTATCCGGTAACCGTTCGCTCCGAGCAGTGGGATCCCGCGCCGGTGAAGGCCAAGGATGCACCAGAATTCACCTGGACGGCCGAGATCGATCTCCTGCCGGACTCCGATACCGACGACGGGCATAAGGCACGGCTGAACAATCTTGGCTTCCCGGTAGACGACGCCGGCCGCGTCACGCGCAGCGTCAAAGCCTATCAGCGGTTGCACAAGAAGGAGTACACCGGATCCGGCGTGCTCGCCGACATCAAGGCGCACCTGAAACCCTTGCACGACACGGTGTGAACGGATGCCCATCGACATCGCCAGCGGCCTCCTGATCACCCGCAAGCCCGAGGACGAGACGCACGGCAATCACCTGCGCGCGCCGCTGATCGGCATCCGCGATCTGCGGCTGAAAGCGGGAGGCAAAAGCAGCATTTTCCATTTGCCGGAGAACGCGCCCGACCCCTCGACGGCGGAAAGCGGCGTCGAGAGCTTTAACTTCCTGCCCGAGCACGACACCTGCGACCTCGTCTTCGATATCGACAACCCCTACGATATCGTCGATCGCGCCCGCATCGAGATCTCGAAACGATTCGAGAAAAAGATTCTGTGGACGCTCGACCTGGTCAAACTCGGACCGACGTGGATCCGTCACGGCGTGCACACGGTGAAATGGCCGGGACAGATCATCGCTGGGGCCGCCGCGATCCCCGGCACGATCAAGGACGAGGCGACCGACCACGATCTGACCGCCGAGCCGCCGAAGACCGATGCCGCCGCCGATGCGCCCTTCCCCGACGGCTGGCTGACGCTGGAGCACACGCCCTACAAGCTGCGTCTGGTGCTGGAGAGCGACAAGCTGCCCGATTACCCGGCCGAGGCCTGGACGTATTTCCACATCATGCTCGAGAAGATCGAGATCAAGCTTGGCCCGGAGGAAGCGATCCCGAGCGGTGGGGTCAACCCGACGCTGGACATGGAAAAGGCGGTGCGTAAACAGTTCACCACCGCCGACGACGGCTTCGCGGGCGCGCTGCCGGCGGACGGGGCCTCGGCGAAAATCTTTCTGCTGAGCAACAACTTCAAGCAGTCGGATGCTGAGTTCGCGCCGTTGAGCGTCGCCGACTTCAACACTTACAAGGCGCTTTGGGGCGACGGGCCGCGCATTCCGCTGCTCGCCAAACTGTGGATGCGCGCCGCCGACGGCTCCGAGGTCGATCTGGAGACCGCCGCCAAGGGGGCAAAGACGCTTGGACGGGCGAAATTCATGTGGGACTGGAAGGACCCGGATGAAGTCGCCACCACGCCGGACGCCGAGGCGGTGACCGTCATCGCCAACTCCCGCGCCTATTACAAGGACGGCACCGACGCGACGCGTCCGGCTGACGATCATACCTACCCCGAGGGCGATAACTGTCATGTCGATCGCGGCGGCGGGCGCGGGCCGGCGGCGGCGGCGATCTTCCCGCCGCAACCTGGTTACGCGCCGAAAACGCCGCTGGATGCCGGAAAATTCCCCTTCGCGGTCGGCGCCACCGTCGTCGATCCGAAGAAGCGCAAATGGGCCGCGTTCAGCACCGGCTGGACCGATGGCGCGTTAAAGGGCCACACCGGCGTGCTGTTCCGTCCGACCCGCATGGCCGGGGACAATTTCATCGTCTCCGTGCAACTCGCCTGGGACTGGGACAAGGACGGGAAGTTCGTCACCGACATCGCCGACAAGGATTTGAAGATCCCGGCCAAGATCACGAAAAAAACCGGTACGTTCGAGATATGGCGGCGCATCCAATTGTCACGATATATCCGCAAGACCGCCACCGTGCCGGCCTTCGCGAGCCATGCCGCCGTCGCCGCGTACTATTCCAAAGCGAACATCGACGTGCAGAACAAGGTGGCCGCGGCCGACAACTACCTGATGGCGGTGCACCACGACACGCCCGGAGGTACGCTAACCGACTATAACACCCTCGCCCGCGCGGCGCTGACGACGGCCGGCTACGACCTGTATAACGAGGGCGTCCTGGCGACCGCGACGGAGGATCACTCGTCGGTCCCGGCCGCGTTCAAGGTCGCGCCGTATGCGACGTTCGTGCGCCGCGTGCACAGTATTCATAATGCCCACCCCGACGCCGATTTCACCGATGAGGCTGCGCTGCAAGGCACGACCGCCGACGGCCTGGCGACGGCGTTGGGGACGATGGCCGCCCTCCCCGCCGCGCCTGCCGGCCCGACGAAGGTGGCGATCGACGCGCGCCGAACCCGGTTGAACCAAACACAAACCTATCTGACGACGCAGGGCTATAAAACGCTGCGGCTTTATTCCGCGACCGTCGAGGGCAAAATCAAAAACACCGCGGCAATGGATCTCGCCGAGAAGTATCCCGCGATCGATGGCAGCGGCACATCCGGCGCGAAGGCCAATCCGGGAATCGTTGTCGTTCACTGGGAGTATTTACATAGTGGAACGAAGGAGTACATCGACGCCGGCAACCCCGACGACGACGGCCTGCGCGGGGCGGCGATCGATGCGGTAGGCCACACGCGCGACACAGTGGTTTTCGTTTTGTGGCGGCCGCTGATCCCGACCTTCGCGCACGAAATCGGCCACCATATGTTTCTGCCCCACACGAAGCCCCCGCACAGCGACGCCAACGCGTTGAAAGTGCACGACACGCTCGATCCGAAATGCCTGATGTCCTACCAGCCGGACAGGCATAGTTTCTGCGGTCTTTGCCTGTTGCGCCTGCGCGGCTGGGATAGCACGAACCTCGACGCGGATTCGACGAAGAACAAGAAACCATGAACGAAACCCCGCCATGATCGAGATCTCGCTGACCCCCGGACCCGACGCGCTGCCCGGCGGGATGTGCCCGGTCCATGTGACGATCCGTAATGACGGGCCCGAGGTGGAAATCGACAACCCCGCGGCCCTGCTCCATTTGCCACGCTGGCGCGTGACCCGGCTTCCGGACGGCGTGCCTCAGGACTTAGGCAACTGGCAAAACTTCCTCCCGCCGGAGGGCCAGACGCCGCGAATCGTGCTCGCACCAGGCGCGTCGTGGGAAGCAACCGTGATGCTGCGCCTGCCCGCGCGCGATATCGTCCCGGACGAGTGGGAAGCCATCCTGGTGATCGACACTCCGGCCGGCGACGCCGAGAGTGAACCCTGCGTGCTGCGCATCCAGGACTGGCAAATCGTCGCCGGCCACGCCGGGTATGGCCGCTCGGCGGAGGGAAACGCGGAAGGCGACGTCCTGTTGCTGCAAGGGTGCGAAGGTGGCGCGATGCTCTACCGCATGCCCTGGGGCGAGGATGAGTCGGACCGCTCAGGCCATGGCGGCGAGATGCCGGTGCCACTTCAGGCCGTCGGCGCGGATGCGAGCGATCCGCTGGTACCGGTGCGCGACGCCCCGTTCTGGCGTGACCCGGCGCGCTGGCTGCTCTGGCGGGAGGGAGCCGCGATCCACGCGGTGGATACCGTGCTCCGTCAGCAATCTTTAACTTTTCCCGCACCGCCCGAGGCAGTACTCCGTCCGGCATTGCAACCCGAGGGCGGGCCGATCGAACTGGCGGTGCTGGCTGCTGGGCGGATGCGGATCGATCTGACGCGCTTTCCACGCGACGCGGACGGGACGCCGTCCATTTCTGGGCATATTGACCTGCCAATGCCCGTCGCCGGTGGCGTGGTGGGCTTCGCGCCCGAGGGTGGGATGCTGCTCGGGCTGAGCGCGGACAGCGCGGGCGGCGTCGAGCTGTTGCTGCGCCGCGCCGGCACATTGCAACGCGCGGCGCTCGCGGGCGCGACCTTGGTCCCAAACGCGCCACCCGCCCTGAGCGTGCTTTACGATGGCTCGGCCGTCGTGGGCGCCCTGGTGCTGACGTCCACGGGTGTCGCGATTGCTCGCGCGCGGTTCGACGGCGTCACGATGGAGCCGGTCGGGGTAACGCAAATCGGCTTGGTCGAGGGCTCGATCGCTGAGGCCGCTCTGCTGCTCATCGCACCCCACGAACCACCGGCACCGGACGAGGACGGGCACGCCCACGACGACGGCGCCGAACCACGCGCCGCGGTCGCGGTGCTCCGTCTCGAGGACGGCACGCTGATGAGCCTGACCGCCGAGGGCACGCTGTCGGCAACGACATTCGAAGCACCGCCGGTCTCTCCGCTGACCCTGGCCCCCGGAGGGCACTCCGCTTTCATTCTGGCCTATGACCCGCGGCTGGGGCCCTTCATGGCCGAGGCATGACGCCCAGGAGGGCTTTGCTCGGGATGCCGGCCGCATGGCTGGTGGCGCCCGCGAAGGCCGCCGGTACGATTTGGAACGAGGTCACGGGCGATGCTGGTTATGGCCTGCCGGTGGCGGGCGTCCAGCAGGGCGACGCGCTGCTGTCGCGACGGGAGGCGGGAGGCGGGCGGGCTCTGCTGCGCTGGCCTTGGGGCGACACCCTGGGCGACAATGCGCGGCCAGCCTTCGACGAAACCGCCGCGATCGCCACGCTCCCGCCGAACGCGACCGACCCAATGGTGCCGGTCCGCGACGGGGCGTTCTGGAAGGATCCGGCCCGCTGGCTGCTCTGGCGCGAAGAGGCGGCGATCCATGCGGTCGATACGTCAGGGCGGCGCCAGAAGCTCGTGCTCGATGCGCCTCCGGCGTCGCTCCTCCGTCCGGCGCTGCAACGCGAGGGGGGACCGGTGGAGGTTTATATCCTCGCGCGTGACCGCCTTCGCGTGCTGCGAGCGCGGTTGCCGAGAGACGGCCGGGCCGCGGCACGGATAGAGGTCGCGACTGACCTGCCGCTCGCCGCCGGAGCGGGTTGCGCGGGATTCGCGCGGGACGGCCGCCCCGCTGTGGGGCTTTGGGCCATGGCGGCCGAGGAACTGACTTTGTTGCTGTTTCACGACGGCCACCTCCATCGCGCGGCGATCGGCGGTGTGCGTCCCCTCTCACCGCCCGCGTTCCTGGCGGACTCGAACGGCCCTCTCGTGGGCGTGGTGGTACAGAGCGCCTCCGGGATCGGACTGGCGGAGACGGTGTTCGTGCCTGGGCGAGGGATTACGCTGACGCCTTTGGCGCCGCTTCGAAACGGCCGGAAGGCAGCGCTGGTTTATCGTCCCTGGGGCGCCGGCGCGCCGCGAGCCCATGTGGTCCTCGCCACCGAGGACGGAAGTTTCCACAGCCTCTCCCCGGGCGTCGCCCCCAGCCGGTTAACGCCACCAGCCCCTCCCGTGCGCCCGCTGGTGCTGGTGCCGGGCGGCCTCGGCGCGTTCTTACTGTGCTGCGATCCGATGACGGGACCGGAGATGGCGTCGGTCTGAGCGCGCCTTCAGAAACAGCGACGCCCCGCCTGCTCGTTGCCACGAGCAGGCGGGGCGCGGAACCTTGGTGACGGCGATCGACTGACCGCCGCCTATGACACTCGGGCGGACTCTTACAGGTTCGCCTGGAAGTCGACGTAGTCGGTGACCTTGTTATAGACCTGCAAACGGTTCCGTTGGCTGTCCGCGACGATGATCTGGTTGGTCTTCGGGTTGAAGTCCACCGCCGTCGGGAAGCAGAAGCGCCACATCGGCTCCAGACTATGGACCCGGCGATACGCCTTCATCATATCTGGGTTCGCGTCGCAGCTCTGCTGGCCCCACTTCGACATCACCTGGGCGTCGCCCACGAGATGGGTCAGCGAGTTACCCTCGGAGTCGAAGATGCAAACCCGATGGTTGCCCCAATCGGTGATGTAGATATCGCCATCGGGATCGACAGCGACATCGGTGGGATGATTGAGCACACCGGCCTTGGGATACTCGGTCTCCGGCACGCTTGAGACAAACGGGCCCAGGTAGGTCACGGCGAAGGCATTCGGCGCCGCCGGAATCGTTCCGTATTCACCGATCGACGACAGATATTTGCCGGAAGGCGACAACTTCTGCACGCGGTGGTTCTTCCAGTCCGCGACATAGATGTTGCTGTCCTTGTCGAGCGTGATGCCCCACGGCTTGTTGAACTCGCCGTCGCCGCTGCCGCTGCTGCCGCACTGCGCCAACACCTTACCGTCCGGCGAAAACACCTGCAGGCGATCGTTGCCGCTGTCGACAACGATGACGTTGCCATTGCTTTCGCAGACGATGCCCGATGGCCCCTTCAACTGACCTGGGCCACTGCCCGTCGTGCCCCACTTGCGAATGAACTTGCCGTCCCCGTCGAACACCGAAACGGTGTTCTGCCACTCGTCCGTCACGAACACGTTATTGCTCTTGTCCACCGCGACGCCGAACGGCCAGACGCCATGTCCGTCCGTTTCGCCATAGGTGCAGAACTCGGACAGCAACTCTTCGTCGCCAGGCCCGCCAACCGTGATCCGGTTCACCCGCATTCCGAAATTGTTTTCGTTGCCCCGATTGGCCACGTACAGGTCGCCGTCGTTGCCAAGGCACATCGTCTGCGGATAGTTGAACCCTGTTCCATTCGCCGCGCCGCGCCCAATCGCATGGCTCCAGTCGTACGCACGTCCCTTGACTACCGTTGTTAGCGCCATGGCGCCCTCCCATCAGATCCGGGTGTCGCCTTCCGCATGCCGGAAGGTCGTTCGCTCATCTCACATCGGCGGCTCCCGCTCCCCGGGCGCGAAAGCCCAGGGAGCAAGGCAGCTTTACGTGTCCGCCGGTTAGTTCAGGAACGCCGGCTGCTGGTAGGTGCCGTTCAGGATCGGCGCCGGATTCAGGTGCAGCCACTTGTCGAGAATGGTCGAGTAGATCTCACGGAAGTCCATGTTCGGATTGAGATCGCCCTGCACCAGTTTCCCGGCGTCGAGGGACGGCATGTCACCGTAATGGCCACCCTTGACCTTGTCGCCGAGCACGAACGTCGCGCCAGCGGCCCCGTGATCCGTACCCGACCCGTTATCGCGCACGCGGCGGCCGAATTCCGAGAACATCAGGACGATCACGTTGTCCGATTTGTTCTGCGCCCGAAGGTCGGCCATGAACGCTTCAAGGCCAGAATTCACGTTGGCCCACAGGCCGGAATGCAGCCCGGCCTGCCCCGCATGCGTGTCGAAGCTCCCGTAGTCGCAGTAGAACACCCGTGTCCCCAGATCGGCGCAATGCACCTGAGCGATGCCCTTCAGTTTGCGGCCGATGATGGTATCCGGATACTTCACGTCGGACTTGTACTTGATCGGTGCCGCCTTCAGGATATCGGCACCCAGAAGCGAATCCTGACCCGTGGTGCCGAGGTACTCCATCACGCCACTGCCCGGCTCCGGCGTGTACATCCGCGAGAAGCGATCCAGGATCGCCTGCCGCTGCGCCTTCTCCTGAATACCAGGCAGGAAGCCGTAGGTTTCGAGCGGGCCGGCCACGCAGGCCACCGGAACGCCAGGCACCGACAACGCCCGGAACAGAGATGGGCCGAAGCTGACGCAGGTGACCACGTTTTCCTTCTTGGGATCGAACTCGCGCACGACGCGGCCCAGCCAACCTTCGGTGCCGACTTTGTCGGCCTCGCAGGTGTGCCAGATGTCCATCGAGCGGAAATGCGACCTCGGTGAGTCGAGGTAACCCACGCCGTGCATGATGGCGAGACTGCCCTCGTCCCAGAACTTCTTCATCGGCGCGAGATACGTCGGGAAGCCAAAGTCCTTGTCGAGTTGCAGTATCTGGTTGTCGCCGATCCCGACCGCCTTCCGGTTATCCCGGTACAGCGGGTTGTTGTACGGGATCACCGTGTTGAGGTAGTCGTTGCCGCCCGTGAGCTGCAGAACGACCAACACAGGATCCTTTTGTATGGCAGCAGACATATTCATTCCTCCGTACCCGTCAGGGTTGTAGATGTCACGCGAATTGATACTCTCTTGTCGCAACGATCAGTTGCAACAGTTCACCGGTATGCTTGATGGCGGCCTGTTCGTTCGCCGGCGTATCCCAGCGGACCTGACCCCATTCCTTCACCTGATCCGTCAACTCCTTCATGGTGTCGGGGCCGACTTCAACCGGGCCCAACAGATCGAGGCAGGAATTGACCATTTGTTCCGGCGCCAGCGAGCCTTGCGCCTTCAACCGGCTCACGATGGACTTCACACCAGGCATATCCGTATTGCCGACCTGCTCGGCGACGAAGTTGATCCGGGACATCAGCGCGCCACTGTTGATCCACTCCGCGCCGGTGTGCCAGCCTTCGACCGACGGCGGATTGAGCAGATCCTGCCCCATGTACGAGGGCTGCATCGACAGTTCGCCATAGCCTGGCTTCGGGATTTCGAAACCGCCCATCAGGCGAAGCGTGCCCACGACAACCTCGGCGGGCGACTTCAGGTGCTTGTAGCGGGCGTTCTTGAAGAAGTCCGACATGAACATCGTGCGCAGTACGGACGTGATGTCGCCCTTCGTCGCCCGGAACACCGCCGCCATGGCGGCGACCGCGTCCGGATCGCGCGGTGGGTCGATCGGCCACGCGGGCACCTGTGCCTCATCGGCGACGAAGAAGTTGTACAGATGGCGGCAAATGAACTTCGCGCAGGCCGGTTGCGTCACGATGATGTCGATGATGTCTTCGCCGTTGAAGTTGCCGGTGTGACCCAGGAACGTCTTGATGCCGTCATCGTGATCTTCCGGACGATACTCGAACTTCCAGGGGAAGCGGCCGTACGGCAGCCGCGGGATTTTGGTTTCGAATGTCCAGCCGGTGAAGGCGCGCGAGCACTCGCGCACGTCGACCTCGGTGTAGTTGCCGGCGCCGAGGCTGAACAGTTCGAGCAGTTCGCGGCCCCAGTTCTCGTTCACGGCGGTGCCGTGGTTCTGGTTGTTGTCCAGCCAGAACAGCATCGTGGGATTCTTCGCGGTCTTCAACAGCAGATCGCGATAATTGCCCATTCCCTCATTGCGGAACATATCGATTTGTTCGAGCAACTGATCGTAATTGTCCACCTTTGAGTTGCCGGTCGCGAACACATGATGCCAGAACAGCGCCATCTTCTCCTGCAGCGGGCGCTTCGTGTTCACCAGGTAGTACATGTAATTGACGTTGCCCATGGGCGGCTGCCCACCCGGCAACAACGCGGCCGGCTGGTGGCGGAGCAGCACATAGGGATCGACCGCGGGCATCGTATTGGGGTTCAGCAATTCCTCCACGGTCGCGTCGTAGCCCTTCGCGACGCGCGTTTCGATTTCGTCCCGGCCGGCGCCGAATCCCGCGCGCCGCATCAGGTGTGCCATCAGGTTGATGTCGTCTTGGTGAGCCATGGTCGAGCCTCCTTACTGTCTGTTGTAAACCGGTGTCGAACCACGATCGGCGTTCGACTTAGTGTTCCACTCGTCGCCGGCGCCGCCGGCGCCGTCTTCGCGCCTGACCTGGCGCGTGTGTGACTGGCCGCTCACGTTTTGGCCTTGTCCGTATTCGGGGCACGCCGCATCCGCCGCGCATGCGAACGCCGGGCCTTGGCCAGAGTTTCAAACCAGCCCGCGAAATCCTCAAAACCTTCGGCATGCGCGGTGCGGGCCATGCCGGTATGCTCATCGATCATCGCGGCCGCCAACTGAGTGGCCGATGTCCGTGCGGGCGCGTCCGATTCGCGGTCCGCGATCGGATGGTCGAGGTGACCGCGGGCGTAGTACGCGCCGCTTCCAGCCGCCGCGCGCGCAACAGCTGCCAGACCGCGATAGCCCGCCGCGTCAGCCGTTTGTTCATGGCTCAGATAACGCCGGTCAAACCGGCCCTCATCCGAAAACGCATGTTTCAGATTCACGTCGGTCCGGGTCCCATCCAAGGACACCATGGTTTTCTCCCTCGTTCCGCGGACGGCAATGTCACATTCGCGCGACCGCCAACGCTTATCGTTCTATGACCAAACACACGCGCCGTCGATCAGGAAGCCACTGCCATAGGGCGAATCGGGCTCGCCTTCAAGGCCCTGACCCACGGGTCGCCAAGCTTATCGACGCCTGGTCCAGCCATCCGGAGCAATCGGGCCACGACAGTTTTCAACGGCACCGCATCCCCCGTCAACACATACGGACCGCCTTCGATCCTGCAAGTCTGCACCCATTTGCCTATTTGTCTAATCCATAATATAGATGATCTTGATCGATTTTGTCCATGGAGGGAGAAGCTCATGACGCTCTCCGAGTTGCGATATCTTGTCGCGGTGGCCGATCTCCGACATTTCGGCCAGGCGGCCGAGAGATGCCACATCACGCAGTCCACCCTGAGCACGCAACTGCGCAAACTTGAGGATTTCCTGGGGGTCACACTGCTGGAGCGCATCGGCCGTCCGGTCACCGTCACGCCGATCGGCGAAAGCATCGTGATCCGGGCGCGCCGGATTATCGAAGAAGCCGATCAAATCTGCGATCTGGCACGGCAGGACGAAGGGTTGCTGTCGAGTGTCCTCAAGCTTGGCATCATTCCGACCCTGAGCCCGTACCTGCTCCCGATGTTTCTCGGAGAGCTGCACAAGGCCCACCCACAGCTCCGCGTGGTGCTGCGCGAGGACCTGACGGCCAATTTGATCGACGCGTTGGCGGCCTACGAAGTGGACGTCCTGCTCCTCGCCCTCGCGGATGATGTTCCCGGGCTGCACGCCCAACCGTTGTTCAACGAGCCGTTCTGGTTCGCCTTCCCCGCCGGCGATCACCTTGGCGGCCAAACCACGATCGCCGAGCACGATATCCTTGACCGCAGGCTGCTGCTTCTCGCCGAAGGTCATTGTCTGCGCGAGCAGGCGCTCGCCGTATGCGGTCAACAGTCGCGCAAGAATCATTCGTCGCCGGATGTCCTGCGCGCGACCAGCCTTGAGACCATTTGCGCCATGGTCGCGGCCGGGCTTGGCTGCACGCTTTTGCCGGCGCTGGCCGTCCCGCGCCTCGCCGGACCCGGATCCGGGGTGGAAGCCCGGCCGTTCAAGGCATCCGGGGCGGACCGCCGCATTGGTCTCCTGTGGCGGGAGGCGTTCCCGCGCGGCGGCGATCTGATGACCCTTGGCAAATTCATTCAGGGGCATTTGCCAAAGGACCTCCAGCCGCCGGGCCGGGCCAGTCACCGCGAGAAGCAATCCGCGCACTGATTTGCCGGCCCAGGTATGGGCGCGAACCTTGCTTTCACGGACCCCGGCACGCACGATGGATCTGGACGAGACGCGGCGGATCGCTGTCTCGAACGTCCTGCCCGCCCACCAGATCCTTTCGCCATACCGTCGGTTCCAGTCCAGGAGACAGTGATGCAAGTCGGCGTTTTCATGCCCATCGGGAACAATGGCTGGCTGGTCTCCACGACCTCGCCGCAATTCAAGCCGAGTTTCGGTCTCAATCGCGCGGTCGTCGAAATGGCGGAACGGTTTGGGTTCGATTTTGCTCTGTCGATGATCAAATTGCATGGGTTTGGCGGTCCATCGCAGTTCTGGGACTACAATCTCGAGTCCTTCACGCTCATGGCCGGCCTGGCCGCGGTCACGACCCGCATCCATTTGTTCGCGACCTGCGCCGTGTTGACGATGCCGGCCGCGTTCGCGGCGCGCATGGCCGTCACGATCGATTCGATTTCGCACGGGCGATTCGGCATCAACATCGTCTCGGGATGGCAACGCCGCGAATATGCGCAAATGGGAATCTGGCCGGGCAGCGAGCACTACAAACGCCGATACGAATATTGCGCCGAGTATGTCTCGATCATGAAAGAACTCTGGGCGACCGGCCGGTCGGATTACAAGGGCGATTTCTTTCAGATGGACGACTGCCGCTGCCTGCCGATGCCAACCGCGAAGGTGCCCATCATCAGCGCGGGTCAAAGCGACGCCGGCACGCGGTTCGCGGTGGAGCACGCGGATTACAATTTCCGGTCAGGCGGTGGCATCAATGAACCGGCCCGTGTCGCCGAGAGCGTCGGGCGCCTGGTGACCGCCAACGAGGCCGCCGGAAGGAAGTGCGGCGCGCTCGTGCTGACCATGATCATCGCCGATGAAACCGATGCAGGCGCGATGGCGAAGTGGGAGCACTATAAGACCGGCACCGATCACGAAGCGATCGCATGGCGTGATTCCCAGTTCGCGGACGATCCGACCGGCGATCCATTGGCGGGTCCGAACAAGCGCCGCACGCTCGGTACTCAGGGATTGCCCACGCAAGGGGGCGTGTTGATTGGATCCTATGCCTCCGTCGCCCGCATGCTGGACGAGTTGGCGTCGGTCCCGGGCGTGCAAGGGGTGATGCTGACGTTCGACGATTTCATCATCGGCATGGAGCAGTTCGGCACGCGGATCCAGCCGCTGATGCGATCGCGCGCGGAGCTGAACCTTGTCGCGTGAGGCGGAACGACCTCTTGCGTCGGCTATCCCTCCGAAGCCGGTCGACGCCTGAGCACGCCTTCCGTCCCCAACCGCGTGCGCGAAGCGAAATCAAACGGCAGCCGCACGTCGCAGGCCGGCGCCGCTCCCCATGACCGGGCCTGGCCTCAACTTGCGTAAGCAGCGAATACGTCACGCAAAGCGGTTGTTTGCTTTCCGTCCGCCGAGAGTGGAACCAGAATCGGGTTCTTGATGCCCGCGGCGCGCCAGGCCTCAACTCCGTCGCGCACCTGACTGGGCGAACCGCGCAAAGTGGTGTCGTCCAGCAGCCGGTCGGAGATGCAGTTCACCACATCATCCGGCCGGTTTTCCGCGACCGCCGCTGCCGCATCCCGCATTTCGTCGCCGTAACCCGCTTCGATCCAATAATTGCGGTAATTCGGCATCAGCGCGTAATGGGACATCGTTTTCCGCAGCACGGCCTTCGCGACGGCGGGGTCCGCATCGAAGCAGACCCGCACTCGATTGCCGATGAAGAACGCCGGGTCCTCGCGCTTCGCCGCCGGGACCACGTTCAGCGACTCCGCCATGTGCGACAGGCAGCCGCTGGAGAACAACATTCCGTCGCCGATCTCGCCCGCAAGGGCGGCCATCCGTTTCCGGAGGGTCGCGAGGATCACCGGGGGCAGTGGGCCGTACTCAGTGCAGGCGCGGAATTTACTCACGAAGGCGCGGACGTCGCCCAGAGGCTTGCCGGGTGTCACCCCCATCCGGACATAGGCCGGACCATGCGCGATGCCGATCCCGAACTGAAATCGACCCGCCGAGACTTCGTGCAAATAGGCCGCGCTTTGCGCGAACTCATCCACTGTCTCCGCGTAAATCGGCGCGATCGCGCTCGCGAAATCGATCCGCTGGGTCGCGAAGGCCAACCCCGCGCATTGACCGATGGTTCCGAAGGGGCTGGCGACGGAAATCCCGGCGAACCCCCGCCGCTCGATTTCGCGCGCGAGTTCCAGCGTCGCCAGCCGTTGTCCCGGCATGGCGGCGAGATTGAGGGCGGGTAGCCCGTTGCCCGACGTCCCGTTGGTCATGGTCGGCTCCTGTTGGCATCGGGGGGTACTTGTCCGGCGGCTGGCCGGTCCGGCACGGGACACGATAGCTGTCACCCGGCGCGTCTGGCCATGGCGGTCCGGTATCCGTGTTGTCCCGGGGAACGTATCGCTTTGACGTGGTGAGCCCGGAGCGACTCGAACGCTCGGCCCCAAGATTAAAAGTCTCGTGCTCTACCAACTGAGCTACGGGCTCACGCGGGCGGGTTGAACGACAGGATGGGGCGTGGGTCAAGTGATGATCGGCGCCGGGGTGCCATGCCGCGTCCGGACGGCGATCCGCGGCGCTTGACAGCGTTGGCGCCGCGCCGAACGATCCCTCGTATGACACAACAAGTGACGGCCCTGTACGACGCGGCCCGCGCCATGGTTCCCGTCCTGGCCGCGCGGGAGGCGGCAACCGTGGTCGCGCGCCGTGTTCCGGACGAAACGATAGCGGACTACCACCGCTCCGGCATCCTTCGCATCATCCAACCAAGGCGCTTCGGTGGCGATCAGGCCAGCTTCGGCGTGTTTTCGCGGATCATCGATATCCTCGCCGAGGGCTGCGCGGCCAGCGCGTGGATCTACGCGGTACTGGGCGAGCACCAATGGATCCTCGCCTGCCTGCCGGAACAAGCCCAGGAGGATATCTGGGGCGGGGATCCGCTGGCGGTGGCGTGTTCGTCGCTTGCGCCCAGGGAAGCGGCGCGGGCGGTGGCGGGCGGGTGGCGATTGAGCGGACGGTTCCCGTTTTCCTCGGGTTGCCTGCATGCGCAATGGGCGATTATCGGCGCGCGCTGCGAGGGCGGGACGCGGTATCTGATCGTGCCCCTCACAGACATCGAAATCGCCGACGACTGGGAGGTGCTGGGGCTGCGCGGCACCGGCAGCCGGTCGTTGCTGCTCGATGATGTGTTCGTGCCCACCCATCGGAGCATTTTGTTGCGTGATTTATACGATGGCACCACGCCTGGCGCGGAGGTGCATCCCGATTATCATATGTTGCGCGCGCCTCGTGGGCTGCTGGTGCCGTTCTCCTTGCCTTGCGTCCTGTTTCCCCTGGCACGCCGGGCCCTGACGCTGGTCGCCGAAATGTTGCGTACCCGCCTGTCTCGCGGCGTGCGCGTCATGGGTGAGTCCGAGGTCGTGCAACAGCAACTCGGCGAGGCCGCGGCCGAGATCGAAACCGCTGAACTGGTCATGCGCACGCGGCGGAACGAAACGGTTGCCCTCGTCGACTCTGGAGCCGCCATTCCGGCCGATGCCGTGCCGCGAAACCGCCGCGACATCGCTTTCGCCGCGTGGCAGGCCCGGCGCGGCGTGGAGCGTCTGATGGAACTTTCCGGCGCCCGTACCGTCTACGATGTGGACCCGTTACAAGGTCTGTGGCGGGACGTGGTGACGATCACGACGCACACCGCGGTGTCGCGGTATGTGGGGATGGTGCCATACGGGCGGATGTTGCTCGGATTGCCGCCGCCACCCGGGGACGCGTAGCGCCGGCGGACCCGTTCTACCCTGGCATCTTCATGATTTCCATCGGTGTCGGCAAATAACGGAACCCATCGTTGAACTTCGCCACATTGCCGATGCCGGGCCATGCGAAATGATACGCCAGCACCGGAACCCGATTGGACGCCAGCATCGACAACATGCGAACCCGCGATTGAGCGGATTGCTTGGGGTCGGTGTCATAGGCGAACTCGGTCAGCGGCTTCTCCATCAACAGCACCGGATGGTGCGTCAGATCTCCGATGTAACACATCGATTTTCCGGCCGAGTTTATCATGTAGACGGTGTGCCCGACCGTATGTCCCGGCGCGGACAAGGCGGTGATGCCGGTGATGAATTCTTCGTTATCCTTCACAAAATGGAGACGGTCGAGATTCGGCGTTAAATTCTTACGCGCCTGATCGTAGAAACTCTTGAGTTTCGGGCCAACCGTCGACTCGTTCGTCCAGTAATCGTAATCCGCCTTGGCGATGAAAATTTGCGCGTTGGGAAAGTTCCGCCGGCCGGCGGCCGACATGATCCCGCCGCAATGATCGATATGCGCGTGGCTGAGAATGACCGCGTCCACCGCCGCGGGATCGATGCCGGCCGTTTTCAGGGTCGGCATCAATCGGCCGGTGGTTGGGCCAAAGGCCTTCACGCTCCCCATGCCGGTGTCGAACAGAACGGTTTTGTTGCCGATCGTGATCACCAGGATATTTTGTTCCAGCACCACATTGTTCGGCGGCAGGAAATTTTCCGTGAGCTGGCGGGTGATTTCCTCCTTGCTAAGCCCGAGGAACGATCCCGCGGGATCGCCCAGAGGAAACGGTCCGTCGGACACAACGGTCGCCCGCGCATCACCGAGGCTGAAACGATAAAAATAGGGCGCCTGGTTGGCGGGCATGTCCATCCGGGCAAGGCCTGGGCGCGAAATCGCCGCCGCGAGGCCGGCCGCCGCCGCGGTCAGCATGCCGCGGCGCGGAAGCGTCAGGTTAAGTTTATTCACGGCATTCACTCCCCATTCAGGGGCCATTGCGAACAGGTCGACCGCTGTCCGGCGATGACCGCCCGAAACCGTACAGCGTCGAGCGGCAGGGGACAAATCGCGCGGACACCGTGTTCGATCACGGCTCCAGCGCCCGGAGTTCCGGTCGTTAAACCACGACCGCCGACCGCTCCGCCGACACCCGCGCCCATGCCGCCTGGGCGTCCTCATCGAACAGCTCGGTCAGCTTTTTCATCATCGTGCCGCCCAGTTCCTCGGCGTCGACGATGGTGACGGCGCGTTGGTAATAGCGCGTGACGTCGTGACCGATCCCGATCGCGATCAACTCAACCTGATCGCGGTTCTGAATGTCGCGGATCACTTCGCGCAGATGCTTCTCCAGGTAGTTTCCCGGGTTCACCGACAGCGTCGAATCATCGACCGGCGCGCCGTCGGAAATGACCATCAGGATGCGGCGATGTTCCGGCCGCACCAGCAAACGGCGGTACGCCCACAGCAGCGCCTCGCCATCGATGTTTTCTTTAAGCAGGCCTTCGCGCAGCATCAGCCCCAGGTTTTTCCGAGCCCTCCGCCATGGCGAATCGGCGGCCTTGTAAACGATGTGCCGCAGGTCGTTCAGCCGGCCCGGGTTGCGAGGCTTGCCATCCTGCACCCATTTCTCGCGGCTTTGGCCGCCCTTCCACGCGCGCGTCGTGAACCCAAGCACCTCGACCTTCACCGAGCAGCGTTCCAGCGTGCGCGCCAGAATATCGCCGCACATCGCCGCCACCGTGATCGGCCGGCCTCGCATCGAGCCCGAATTATCGATCAGCAACGACACGACAGTGTCACGAAACTCCATTTCAAGTTCGCGCTTATACGACAGCGCCAACAACGGGTTTATCACAACGCGAGATAAACGTCCGGCGTCGAGCATGCCTTCATCGAGATCGAATTCCCAGGCACGGGTTTGCTGCGCGAGCAACTTCCTTTGCAACCGGTTGGCGAGCTTCGAGATCACGCCTTGCAGATGTTGCAACTGTTGGTCGAGTTGCTGACGCAGGCGCGAGAGTTCGTCCGCGTCGCACAATTCTTCCGCGTCGATTTCCTCGTCGTGGCCGCGCGTATAGGCCCGGTATGCGCCTTCCGCGTCCGGACCGCCGCGGTCGCGGCGCGGTTGCGGCCCACCGGGACGGTCGTCGCCTTCCGCGACGGCGGCATCGTCGTCGGACTCCGAGCCATCGTCGTCCGCCGCCTCGCCTTCCATTTCTTCCGGATTGGCACCCAGCATCGATTCCGATTCGGATTCCGACTGGCCGTCGCCCTGGTCGGAATTTTCCTGTTGTCCCGATTGCTCGCCGCCGTCTTCCCCGTCGTCGGTGTTGTCATCGGGTTCCGACTCGACCTCGGCCTCGGCAAGGTCCAGCGCGGCGAGCAATTTGCGCGCGGCGCGCGCGAACGCGGATTGATTTTCCCGTGTCTCCATCATTTCCGTGATCGCGGCTTCGGCGTTCTCACCCAACCCCTCGCGCCACATCGACAGGATACGCTGCGCCGATTCGGGAACCGGCTCGCCGGACAGGCGCTCGCGGGTCAGCAGGGCCAACGCCTTGTCGACCGGCAATTGGTCCTTCCGCGTCATGCGATCGTAGCCGTCCTGCTCGCACTCCTCGGCCAGTTTCGCGCGCAGGTTGGCGTTGATCCCCAACATATGTTTGGCGCCGACGACCTCGACCCGCACTTGTTCCAGCGCGTCGTAGGCGTCTTTGGCCTCCCGGCGCGCGGGCATGCGTTGCGCGTGGACGCGGTCGTCGTGATGGCGCAGCCGCAGGGCGATCGCGTCGGACTGTCCGCGCAGACGCGACATCTCAGCGGGCGGCAGCGCGCGGGTCGGCAGCGGCAGGCGCGCGCGTTTGCCCGACACGCCCGAGGGGCCGGGCTGGAACGCGACCTGCACGTCCGCCTGCTCGGCGATGGCGCGCAGCACGCCGGCTGTCGCGCGCTTGAATTCCTCGGCGCGCGCGTTGTCCTTCGATGCCGTCCCACTCATGACGTTATTCCCGCTCCGCTCGCCGACTTTATTCCCGTTCCACTCGCCGCCTTACGTGAACTTCCGGGTGGTGAAGCCGCCGTGAGGAATGTCCTCGTTGAAACAGCGCTGATAGTACTCAGCCACCGTGGACCGTTCCGCCTCGTCGCACTTGTTCATGAAGGTCACGCGGAAGGCGAATCCGACATCGCCGAAGATGCGGGAGTTTTCGGCCCAGGTAATGACGGTGCGAGGGGACATGACGGTGGAGATGTCGCCGTTGATGAAGCCGGCCCGCGTCAGGTCGGCCAGGGCCACCATGCTCTCGACGCGCTTTTTGGTGCCGGCGTCGTTCGGATCGATGCCCATCTTGGACAGCACGATGCCGGTTTCCATCGCATGCGGCAGGTAGTTCAGGGTCGCGACGATGTTCCACCGGTCCATCTGGCCCTGATTGATCTGCTGCGTGCCGTGATACAATCCCGTCGTGTCGCCCAGACCCACCGTATTGGCGGTGGAAAACAGGCGGAACGACCGGTGCGGCCGGATCACGCGGTTCTGGTCGAGCAGGGTCAGCTTTCCCTCGACTTCCAGAACCCGCTGGATCACGAACATCACGTCGGGACGGCCGGCGTCGTATTCGTCGAACACCAGGGCGCAGGCGTGCTGTAGCGTCCAGGGCAGGATACCCTCGCGGAATTCGGTGATCTGCTTGCCATCTTTCAGGACGATGGCATCCTTGCCAATCAGGTCGATACGGCTGATATGGCTGTCCAGATTGACCCGGATGCACGGCCAGTTGAGGCGCGAGGCAACCTGTTCGATATGGGTCGATTTACCCGTGCCGTGATAGCCCTGGATCATCACGCGGCGGTTGTGACTGAAGCCCGCGAGGATCGCGAGCGTGGTTTCGCGGTCGAATTTATAGGACGTATCCAGGTCGGGCACGTGCTCGGTGCGGACCGAAAAGGCCGGCGCCTCCAAATCGATATCGATATCGAACTGCTCCCGGACAGACACTTTGGTGTCCGGGACGTCGATCGCGGAGGTCGGGCGAGTTTCCACGGCGTCATTCATAGGCCAGAGTATCCTGTTGCGATGTGGTGAAAGTCTACGCCGTTCGCGCACCCGCGCAAGGCCAGCGGCGGCACGGTCCGGAAGTCGCGGTTGCCGCGAGGCTTTCCGCCACTGTTTTTCGTGACCAAGGCCCGCTTTATCCGTTACGAATTTCGACCAGTTCACGCCGTCCACTTAAACCCGGCGGCGTTATCCCGCGGCAGCCAGCCTCGGTTCCGCCACAAGGCGGGAGCGCAGGGCCGCATAAGCGAGGTTAATGGTTTTCAAACGCTCCTCGGCATCCCGGCTGCCCCCATTGGCGTCCGGATGATGGCGTTTCGCCAACTCCTTGTATCGGGTCTTAACGGCATCCAGCGTCGTTGGCCAGGTCAGGCCCAAAGTGGTCAATGGCTCGCGCAGATCGGTGGGCGTTTTCTCCCCGGCGGGGCCGCGGGATTTGTTGATGCCCGTGCTCGCCAGGATGTGCAGGGGATCGCGCAACGCCCCTTCGTCCCACGCCGCCGGGCCAAGCCGGCCAAGCGGCCAGGAGGGGCGTTGCCAGGCGGTGTCTGAGCGGAGTTCCTGCTCCATTTCCGACGGCGACATGCCCTTATAATAGTCCCAGGAACTGTTGTAGGTGCGCACGTGCTCCAGGCAGAACCACCAGTAATCCCGTAGATTCCGGCGGTTCTTGGGGGCGCGGTACTCGCCGGGAGCGCCGCAATCGGGCAGGTCGCAACACCGGCCCGGCGCGGCCGGGTCGGGCGCGTAAGCCCTGGCTCGGACAGGTCGGCGCGTCATGGGCCGACTATGACCGTCCGGGCGGGGGATTGGCAACAGGGAAGCCCACTGGTTCACTGCCACGATGAAGACAGTCCCCAATCGCGCCGATCGCCTGAACGCGGCACTGACCGCCGCCTTCGCGCCCTCGGTCCTGCACGTGACCGACGACAGCGCCCATCACGCCGGCCACGCGGGCGCCGCCGGTGGGGGCGGCCAAACCCATTACAGTGTCCTGGTGGTCAGCGCCGCCTTCCAGGGCATGAGCCGCGTGGCGCGCGAACGCGCGGTCCACGCCGCCGTCGCGGGGGAATTCGGCCCGGTCGAAAACGGCGGCATGCACGCGCTCGCGGTGCGGCCGCGGACGCCGGACGAGCATGCGAAACAGGCGGGGACCGCCGCCTGATGGTCCCCACCGACGATCGCTGAGCACAATACCTTGCGTCAGGGTTACAGGAAGACCACCATGGGTAGTGACAAGGGGTGCGGAGTCGTCGACGCCCCAACAAACGGAGCAACGCCAGATGGGCCGTATAGCATGGACGGTATGACCCGCGCCGCCGACGAACATCCGGTTCGATTCGACCTGCTCACCGACAACCCCGTCTACAAGCCCTTCCGTTATCCCTGGGCTTACGAGGCCTGGCTCACCCAACAGCGAGTCCATTGGCTGCCCGAGGAAGTGCCCCTGGCCGACGACGTCAAGGACTGGCACCGCAATCTCCGCGATTCCGAGCGGAACCTGCTGACCCAGATTTTCCGCTTCTTCACGCAGGCGGATGTCGAGGTGAACAACTGCTACATGAAGCACTACGCGCGGGTTTTCAAACCCACCGAAGTGTTGATGATGTTGTCCGCTTTTTCCAATACCGAAACCATTCATATCGCCGCGTACAGCCACTTGCTGGACACCATCGGCATGCCGGAAATCGAATACCATGCCTTCATGAAATACAAGGAGATGAAGGCGAAATACGATTTCATGCAGGGGTTCAATGTCGATTCAAAATTCGACATCGCGCGCACCCTCGCCGCGTTTGGCGCCTTCACCGAAGGACTGCAATTGTTCGCGTCCTTCGCGATCCTGCTGAATTTCCCCCGTTTCGGTAAAATGAAGGGCATGGGCCAGATCATTTCCTGGTCGGTGCGGGACGAATCCCTGCACTGCGATTCCATCATCCGGCTGTTCCGCGTTTTCGTGCACGAGAACCCGGAAATCTGGAACGAAGACCTGAAGCGGGAACTGTATCTGACTTGCGCCACCATCATCGAGCATGAGGACGCTTTCATCGACCTGGCGTTCGAACAGGGCCCGGCGGAGGGGCTGACGGCGCACGAGGTAAAAGAATATATTCGCTACATCGCCGATCGGCGTTTGGTTCAGCTGGGTCTGAACGCGTTGTTCCACGTGAAATCCAACCCGCTGCCCTGGCTGGATGAAATGCTGAACGCGGTGGAACACGCCAACTTCTTCGAGAACCGGGCCACGGAATACAGCAAGGCTTCAACCACCGGAAGTTGGGAAGACGCGTTCAACGCGCCGCCCGCACAGTTGGAAGGCGCTGAAGCGAATCCGTAATATATCCTGAAATCAGCAAAAATTCTCTTGAATTGAGACGAATGGAAAAAGCGCCCGGACCGTGAGAATAACTCTTGGTTGGAGAGCGATTGGCTGTGTAGAATAAGCCAGTATCTGGGAATGGCATTGAGGCTTCGATCGTTGACTCTGTTCGCACCGCACCCAAATTCGATGGCATTGACCGCGACGGGCTCACGGGGCGATGCTGATGGCGGATGGAGTCGCGTGTCGCGGAGAACCGATCCGTGGCGTGACAAATGACGGTCTGGTCACGGATAAGTGACGGGCAACCGTCGTGCCATGCGATATCGTGGACGATGGCGCCGCGAGACGAACAGCCGGTTCATCGTACGTGGCCCATCTCGTATGACCGAACAGGCGATGCCAGCGGGCGCCAGGGTCGTCCGGCCCGGTCCTGGCACGGAGTGAGTTCTTATGGCGACGACAACGATTGAGACGTTTTTAACCGAGCAAACCAGAATGGGGACCGGGGTGAGCCAAACTGACGAGGACGTCGGTCGCGAAACAGGCCCAGGTGGCGCGCCGCGCTACAGCCGGCGCTTGTCCGATAAGATTTTGATCGCATTTCACCATGCCTGCGATCAGAGCGATTTCGAGGTCGCGGAGCAGCTTCTTCACATTCTGGAGATGATGCTGACGCGCCGGCCGCTGACCCCTGACGGCACGCGCCGCCGGAACATGGAAAGCCTTGTCGCGGCGCACGAGCGTCTTTGGCATCTGCGCCATCCCAATACCGACGATTACTGACACCACTCGCGCGGTGCGCCAGGCATGGATGGCGCGAACAGACAACGCTGAGATGCCCCGGCCGTCAGCCGCGTCCCAGGCACAGCGCGGCGCCACCGCGTAAGATCGCCTCCGCCTCGGGCCGGAAGGCGCCGGTGTCTGTATGCAATATAAGACCGGATGCGAACCTCAGATGTGCGCGGCCATTCTTGCGCCCCCGCACCAGGATCAGGCGCGCCTCGCGCCCCTTCATCGGCCAGACCGGAAACACCGTCTCGACGGGCACCTGGGCGTCCCGGAACGCCATCAGCGCGGCTTCCAGGAGCCACGGCGCCAGAATAAAGGTCAGCGTGCCGCGGTGACGCAGCGGGCGAGCCAGAGCCGCCGCCCAAATGGACAGGAGACCCGGGCTCGACCGCTTCGCCGCCTCACGCCCATCCGAGGGAGAGCGGGAGCCGCCGGGCGCGTGATACGGCGGGTTCGCGAAAGCATGGTCCATCGTTCCGCCAACCGGACAGGCGTTCAAATCGCCCACGGCAAAACCCAACCCGGGCCAGCCATTCGCGATCGCGTTCGCCCGGGCGAGGCGGACGAGCAACGGAGCACGGTCGATCCCGGTCCCCCTGAGCCCCTCAACCCGGGCGGCCAGGCATAACAAGGCCGCGCCGGCGCCAGTGCCACCCTCAAACACACGTTCCCCGGCCTTGGCCGGAATGGCGGCGGCCAGCAGAACCGGGTCGATCGCGGCGCGAAGACCATCTCTGGGCTGCGTGTATCGGACCCGGCCGCCCAGAAGGTGGTCCGCCGTGACAGCCCCGCGGTGGTCGTCTGACGGCATGGCCCATGCTGACCGATCGGCCCACGTGCCTGCAAGCTCACATCACGTACGAACGTACGGAAATCCGCCGCCGGCCCGGCCAGGAGCGGCGTCACGGGGAGATCCCGGGATACGAGCCCCTTGCCATGACGCGATAACCCTTATCGCGATCGGTGGCTGTTAACAGCACCGATAGATGTCCGGTTTAGGTAGCAAGTTAATTGACCGCTTTTCCGGTTTCGTTCCCACAACCCCGACGGCGGCAATACGTGGCAGGCCAGGTGCGGTTGGAGCCAGGCGCCAGGTCCGAAAGCGGCTTACGGA
>SHWL01000026.1 GCA_009693865.1 Acetobacteraceae bacterium
CCACGATCGACGCCACTCTGTCGCGAAGACCCGGATGGGATTGGAAGAACGCCAAAAGCGCTTCGTCGCTGAGTTTCACCGTCGCCATGGGTCGATTCCCTCGATTGTCGAGGCGGCAGCCTACTCCCCACAGCTTCGACTCGCACCCGACGCGACGGAAACCATTGCGGCGCGTCACGAATTGCTTCATCTTGGCGGCGCCCCGTTGACGCGAATGGGCGCGCCGGTCGCCGGTGCGCCATGGCCTGAACCGGTGGATGCGTGACCCCTGGGTGATCGGCGTGTTGGTCTGTTGGCCCGCGCGACAGGAGAACTCCTTGGGGGAGGGTCCGCGCCGCCTCGGCCGCTCGTCCGTCCCTGGCATGCAGGTAAGCTGTCTGAACCACCGGGTTCGGATCACCTGAAATGCCGGTACGGTCCGCCTTGGACGGGGGCACGATGACGTTTCACCGGGCCGCGCTCCTCGGAGCGCGCCGTCCGGGCACCAGGACCAGATGACCAACAGCGCGCCGAGATCGACTGCGCCGAAGCCAGGAGTCATCCACCCGGATGGCGCCGGGCCACGGCCTGCCGCGCCCGCGTATTGTCCTGCCCGCCCGGGCTTCGCCTTATTCTCAAGCCTTGCCAGTCCCCCATCATCTCGTGGTCTTTCGCCAGGAGTTATTTCGAGGAGTTCGCCCGACGGACTCCCCAGGCCGCGGCGGCTGGCGCACCGGAGTTCAACCCCTGATGTCCAAGCGTATGTTAATCGATGCCACGCACGCGGAAGAAACCCGCGTCGTGGTCCTGGACGGGAACCGCCTCGAAGATTTTGATATTGAGACTTCGACGAAGCGCCAGCTCAAAGGCAACATCTACCTTGCCAAGGTCGTACGGGTCGAACCGAGCCTGCAGGCGGCGTTCGTCGAGTACGGCGGCAATCGGCACGGCTTTCTCGCCTTCAGTGAAATCCACCCCGACTACTATCAAATTCCGATCGCCGACCGGCAGCGCCTGCTGGATATGCAGGCCGAGGACGCGCGGCTTGAAGAGGAAGAAGACGACCTTGAACTGGCGCTGAGCCAGGCCGCCGCCGCGGCTCCCTCGCCTCCGGCCGAACCCCACGACGCCGTGCCTGATGTGGATGCCGCCGCGCCACCTTCAGAACCGGCGGCGTCCTCACTCGGACCAGACTCCGAACCCTGGGCGCAACCGGATTTTCCCCGGCTGACCGCTTCGCCGCCGCCCGTCGAAGCCTGGGCAAGCGCTGACCTTCCCGCGTTGCTGGCGGCCGTCGCGCAACCGGCGCCAGAGCCCACCGAATCCTGGGCTTTGGCCGCGCTGCCCGCCCTGATCTCGCCCCAACCATCGATCGCCGCCACGACGCCCGAGCCGGCTTTCGCGGACGATGACCAGCCCGACACCGGTGACGATCTGGATATGTTCGGCGGTATCCCCGAGGAACCGCCGCCCGAAACCGTTGGCGGTGACGCCGACAGCGTCGACGATGCCGGCGACGACCGGCAGGAACGCCGAATCCCGCCGCGATTCCTGCGTAACTACCACATCCAGGAAGTCATCCATCGCCGCCAGATCCTGCTCGTCCAGGTGGTGAAGGAGGAGCGCGGGACCAAAGGCGCCGCGCTGACCACCTATCTGTCGTTGGCGGGCCGCTTCTCCGTGCTGATGCCGAACTCGCCGCGCGGCGGTGGGATTTCGAGAAAAATCACCTCGGCCACCGATCGCCGCCGGTTGAAGGAGGTCATGGTCGAACTGGACATCCCAAAGGGAATGGGCCTGATCGTCCGCACCGCCGGCGCGCAGCGCCCGAAGCCTGAAATCAAGCGCGACTGCGAGTATCTGCTGCGCTTGTGGGACGACATCCGCGACCACACGCTGAAATCCATCGCCCCGGCGCTGATCTACGAAGAAGCCAGTCTGATCAAACGCGCGATCCGCGACGTCTATTCCCGCGAGATCGACGACATCACCGTTGACGGCGAGGACGGCTGGCGCGCGGCGCACGAGTTCATGCGCATGCTGATGCCGTCGCACGCGCGGAAAGTGATCCACTGGCCGGATCAGGGCCAATCCCTGTTCGCCCGCTTCCAGGTCGAAGCCCAGTTGGACGCGATGATGCAGCCGACGGTGCAATTGCGCTCCGGCGGTTACCTCGTGATCAACCAGGCCGAGGCGCTGGTCGCGATCGACGTCAACTCCGGCCGGTCGACCCGCGAACGCAACGTCGAGGAAACCGCGCTCCGCACCAATCTGGAGGCGGCGGACGAGGTGGCGCGGCAATTGCGGCTGCGCGATCTGGCGGGGCTGATCGTCATCGACTTCATCGACATGGAGTCCAAGCGCCACAACGCGATGGTTGAGCGCCGGATCAAGGACGCGCTGAAGGACGATCGCGCCCGCATTCAACTCGGCCATATCAGCCACTTCGGTCTGATGGAAATGAGCCGCCAGCGGCTGCGCCCGTCGCTGGAGGAAACCACGCTCATCGTCTGCCCGCATTGCAATGGCACGGGTCATGTCCGCGGCACCGAAAGCGCCGCGCTGCACGTACTTCGGGGGGTTGAGGAAGAGGCTGGCAAACGGCGCTCGGCCGAGGCCATCGTGCATGTGGCGACGCCGATCGCGCTGTACATCCTCAATCACAAGCGGGAGCGGCTGAACGAGATCGAACACCGTTACGGCATGCGGGTGATCATCGCCGCCGACGACTCGCTGATCGCGCCGCGCTTCAAGATCGACCGTGTCCGCGCGCTGGCGCCCGGCGAGGAACCTCGGTTCGTCACTCCGGACGCGCCACGGCCCGCTTTGGTCGCGCCGCCGGAGGCGATCGAGACCGAGGAAGAGGATGACGAAATCGATGATGGCGAGGATGCGGCCGATGCCGATGGCAGTGCTGATGGAGCCGCTACAGGGGTCGCGGGCGCTGAAGACACCGAGGAAAGCCGTGAAGCGGAACGCCGCCGACGCCGCCGCAAGCGCCGGGGTGGCCGTGGGGACCCGGTCCGCGGCCCGGATGGCGCCGCCGAACCCGCCCCGAGCGACGAGGTCCCCGTCGCGGCCGAGCGCGCGGAATCTGGCGTGGCGCCGGTCGCCGAACCCTCCGCGGCGGACGATGAGGCCGCGCGCCGCCGGTCGCGGCGCGGCCGCCGCCGCCGCCGGGACGATGATGGCAATCTCTCGCCGTTGGGGGTTCCGGGCGCCGAACAGCCGGACCTGATCCCGGTCTACGCCGGTCCGACGCCTGCCGATCCCTTTGGCGGCCAGGCATTCGATATCTTCGATGCGATGGAGCAGGTCGAACTTGCCGCGGCGCCACCGCGCCGCGCCCAGGCCAACCGCAGGGGTGGTCCGGGGGACAGTCGGATGGATGGCCGGGTCGGTGGTAGCCATGCGACCCGCTCACGCTGGCAGCCGCTGTCCTGGGCCGTCGCTTCGGAACCTCCGATGCTGGTAACCGAGCCCGCTTCGGATCGTCCCGACCGCGGCTCGCAGACCGAGGCCTGGGCCATGCCTCAGCGGCCGTTCATGTTGCGCCGCGATCGGCACGCCCCGCGCTGGGGGCAGCAACGTGGCGCGCCCAGGGGGCCGGAGGTGGTGCCGGAGGTCGTAGTAGCGGCCGGGGCGGAGGTTTGGGCGGACGCGGATGAACCCCGGATGCTCTCGCCGGAACCCTTGGCGCCGAGGCCCGCGCCTGTGACCGTGGCGATCGAGGCCGGGCCGATCGAGGCCGGGCCGCCGCCGGCGCCCGAGCTGGTGCCGACCGCGCCGGAGCCGGTGGCCGACCTACCGATCGTCGAGATCACCGCGCCCAAGGCGGCCGAGGCTCAGGCCGAACTTCCCTGGGCCGCGGCGCCGGTGGAGGCCGAGGAAGCTCCGGTGGTTGTGACCGTCGCACCGGCGAAACCCCACCCGGCGCCTGAGCCTGAGCCACCGCCCGTTCCCGCGAACGATGTCGTGGCAGGGCCGGTGATCCAACCGATCATCATCGGATCCGAGGCGGCGGCACCGGTCGAGGTCAAGCGCGGCTGGTGGCGCCGCCGGTAACCATGCAACTCGCGACAGGGAGTCACGGTGTGATTGACGAGCGCTCGCCCGCCGCCTGGATGGCCGCGGATTTGTATTCCGACAGCAACTGGATCGTTTGCCTCGACGACGCGGCGCGGCGCGATCTGGCAGGAGCAGTCCGCGCGGCTCACGTGCCAGGAAAATCGTTGTTCGACTACCGGCGCGCGGACTTCGATCTTGGCCGCGCCCGCGCGCCGATCGAACGAAACGTGCTGGAAATCAAGGAAGGCCGCGGGTTCGCCATCTTGCGTGGCCTGCCGCGCGAGGGCCTGTCGGCGGAGGAGTTCGAGCTGCTCACCTGGGCGATCGGACTGCATGTCGGGGTGGCGCGGCCGCAGGGCAAAGCCAGTCAGTATTTGTCCGCCGTGCGCGACGCGGGCATTCCGTACCGCACTGGGCGGGGGCGAGGTTATTCCTCGGCGGCGGAGTTGGATTTCCACACCGACAGCGCGGACATCGTGCTGCTGACCTGTTACAATGTCGCGAAATCCGGTGGCGAGAGCATGGTCTCCAGCTCGGTCACCGCGCATGATGTCATGATGCGGGAACGTCCCGATCTCGCCGCGTTGTTGCATGAGCCGTTGTATTTCAGCCGCCAGCAGGAACAGGCGCCGCATGAGGCGCTGTCTTATCCCAACCCGGTCTGGGATGAGGCTGAGGGCGTGTTGTGCAGCAAATGGAACCGCAATCGCGTGACGATGGCGCAGACGATGGAGGGCGTGCCGGCTTTGACGACGGCACAGCGCGAGGCAATGGATTTGCTGGACGATATTCTGCGGCGGCGGGAGCTGATGCATTCGATGTATTTACGGCCCGGCGATATGCAGATGTTGAACAACCATGTGACATTGCACTCGCGCACTGAGTTCGAGGACCATGACGATCCGGCGTTGAAACGGTGTTTGTTCCGGTTGTGGCTGGCGCCTCCGGACTGGCCGCGGCTGCCGGAAAGCTGGCGGCCGGCTTATGGGGCGGTCGAGGCGGGAATGGTGCGAGGCGGGATTATTGGGCAGGCGTATGACGAGACGCGACGGGGGTATGAGACGCGTCAGGCAGCGGATTTGGGGATGCGGGTTTCGTAGGTTCGCGGTTGGAGCGTTTCCCGATTGGGTTGCAACCGCGAGTCGTACCATAACCGAGCGCCACGTCGCTATTCATCGAAGATATCGGCGTGCGTTCCTGTTCTTGCGAGCCGGAGTTCATCGCCCGCGACGCGGTAAATCAGGACCCAATCTGGCTCGATGTGAAGGTCGCGGAACCCTTTCCAGTCTCCTTTCAGAGGATGGTCTCGATATGCGGTTGGAAGCGGCTTCTCCTCGATCAGTAACGAAAGTACGGCCCGGAGCTTGCTCATGTCCTTCCCGCGCCTTTCAGAGAGGGCCTGGTCACGTTTGAAGCGTCCCGAGAGGACACGGGGATCAGCACGACGCTATATGCCCAGATCCTTGAACAGCGCCTCGGCGTTCTTGTAGCGCTTACCCTTTCCGCGTTCGAGTTCGTCGATTGCGCGGATCGTGTCCTTGTTCGGCACTCTGACCTCGAATGGGAGGCGTTTCTCGTCAGCGATCCGCAGCATCAGAAGGCGGATCGCGTCAGAGATCGACAGGCCCATCGCCTCCAGCGCGGCGGCGGCGCGTGCTTTTGTGACGGCATCTATTCTCGCGCGGACCATGGTATCGGCCGCCATGGTGACCCTTATCTTTTTGTGGTCTGAATGTGGCTACAATCTGGTGGCGGACCGCCGCGATGACAAGCGGAAAATTCCGGTGCAACGCGTTTTCGACCTGGCCGGCGGACGCAAGATTCTGGACGCGCCCAACAGGAGAGCAACGCCGTACCCGAAACAATGCGTAACCGCCGTCCCATTTACGCCCCCGCTTGGCCGGTAGCCCTCGCCGCCAACCCCACCGGATCGCCCGGCGCTCCGTCCCCCCGCCACGCGATATGCAAATCCGGCCGCAGTAAGAACACCGAGGCGCCATAAACCTCCCGCACCCGCCGTTCATCCAGCCGCAATGCCTCCAGCGGAGCGCCCAAAGCCCGGAACGCCGCCTCCAGCGGCCTGGAATCACAATCCCCCCGCAGATCCAGCAGCGTGTAATCGTCGCCCAGCACGTCCTGCATCGCCCGCCCGTCCTTCAGCCACATATGCGGAATGCGCACCCCCGGACCGGTATGGGGCTCGTAACGGCTGGTCTCCCATTCCGCCACATTGCCTGGTTCCTCGGCGATCAGCGGCGACCCGGCGTAGGAGTAGTTGGACTCCACCCCGACCATGCCATGGATCCGCCGGTGCTCGACATCGAAGCTGGCCGCCAGCTCGCGGCGGGTCGCCTCGCCCTCCGGGGTGTTGTCGTAAACCGCCGGTGTGACCAGCGCCCGCCAGATCGGCACCCCCGCGGCAGCCCAGCCGGCAGCGGCGACGTTACGGATGCCGATCGGGCGGCGTTCCTGCTCGTAGCCATCCAGCAACCCGGGTCCGCCCCATCCCTTGATTATGCCCGCGAGCTTCCAGGACAGATCGAACGCATCCCCGACGCCGGTGTTCATCCCCAGCCCGCCGGTCGGGATCACCAGATGGATCGCGTCGCCCGCCAGAAATACCCGGCGGTCGCGGTAACGCTCGGCGATCAGCAGATTATGGCGCCACGGGACGACATGCAGGATTTCGAAGTCGCACGGGAAGCCAATGAAATCCTGGATCACCTGGACGAAATCGGTGTCGGGCGGCAGTGTTGAATGCAGGGTAAATTCCGTTCGGCATCCTTGCGCGATCATGGTGGAGCCGAGGGCGTCGGCGAACTGGTAATGGCGGCCTTTCCCCGTGACGATTCGTTCGTAAAGTGTATCCGAACGGAAGATCACCTGGACCAACTGGCGTATCCCGCCCCGTCCCTCCAGCTTGATGCCGAGTTTCTTCCGGACGGTGCTGCTGCCGCCGTCGCAACCCGCGAGGTAGCTGCCGCGTATCGCTTCCTCAGTCCCATCCACCGCGCGCGCCGTGACCGAAACACCATCCGCGTCCTGGGTGAAATCGGTCAGTTCCAGACCGTAACGGACAGTGACATTCGGCGTCGCCTCGGCGACCTCCTTCAACAGCGGTTCGAGCTTGTTCTGGGAGACGAGTTGATATGGCTCCAACAACCAGTTGCCATTTGGAGATTCGGCGATCTGCTTCCGGCGTTCCGCGACCGAGGGATACTCCAGCACCGCGATCGGCGGATCGCTGAGCCGGGTCGTCAGAAACACGTTCATGGGATTATCCGGGGGATAGCCCAACGCGCGGACCCGATCGACGATGCCGATGCGGCGGTAGAACTCCATGGTGCGGGCGTTGGAGCGATCCATCTTGGGCCACGGGGCCGTCGTTGGATTTTTCTCCATGATCAGGCAGCGGATCCCGCGGCGGCCAAGGTCGATGGCCAGCGTGAGACCCACCGGACCGGCGCCGGCCACGATAACGTCGTAGGTCATGCGTTCCGCACTCCCGGCGAGGCGCTCGGTCAGACCGGAGGCGCGATCAGAAACGCCTTTGAGGAATTGAATATCCAGGTATCGACGAAGCCGGTTTCCCTCGGTTTACGGCCAAGGGCGTTGAGCGCGCCTGTCAGACACATCCAGTTGAGAATCTCCTGTTGGCCGCAGTCCTCCACCGTCCGGGCGGGATACGCCCGCCAGGCATCGTAATCGGCATCGCGCAGGAGCTCGTACATCCGCCGGTCGGATGGCGTGTCGGGATAGAGATAATGGTTCTTCGCGGTGAGGAACGCGTGCGACCAGCCGGAGGACGCCAACAGGGCGACCCGGTATGGTGACTCCGCCAGGATGCGCGCGGTGGCGGCGCCAAGGTCGAACAGCCGCCATGGCATGGGCGCGGGCGGATCGAGTTCGGGTGGCGGCCCTTTCCGGTCGAAGCGCGGCACGCCGCCGCGTTGCGAGACAACCTGGCGGCCGTAGCAATTCACCGCGAAGGGCAAAATCGGCCAGGGGAAACCGTTGCGGTCGTAATCGAGATAATAGATCGCGTTGGTGAAGGCGTGGCCCAGGGAATGGTGTAACGGCTTGTAGGCATAGGCGGTGTCGAACCCTTGCTCGATAAGGCCGGTGGCCAGCATGCGCGCGGCCTTGGGGTGGCCGGGAAGGTCGTAGCCTTTCTCGTCGCCCCAGACATTGCCTTGCGGTGGCGCGAAGGCGAAGCGGTCGTAGGCGGCGACGCAATACGGTGGGACGATGTCGTCCTGGAAGTTTTCATACTGGTCGTCGCCCCAGATCAGGACGAAATCCGGGTTAAACGCGTCGAGCGCGGCGCGGGTGCGGCGCATCCAGCCCACGAGGTCAGCGCGATGGCGGCCGGCGGCGGCGGTGCCCTGGTCCGTGCTCCATTCGGCGCGCATCGGTTCCGGCCAGCCCTCGGGTGTTCGCAAACCGGGCGGCAGGTCGGGATTTTGCAGCATGCGCTGGAGGATGCCCGTCATGCGGTTGTCGGGGCCAATGAGCGGCGGATAGTGGGACAAGCCAAGTGCCAGGATTTCGGCCATCGGTTCCTCACGGGTTTTTGTTTTATGGCGGCCGGGTCCGGTCCGGCCCTGGGAGCATTGTGACCGGGGGCCCGGTTTTGGCAAGACCAAACGGCGGACATTTGGCCGAGGCGTGTATCGGACGCGCTCGCCATCGCCCGGGGAGAGCATCCATGCCGGAACCTTGCCGAAACCCTACCGCCGCTATGCTCGCGCCGTGATCATTCTCCTCACGCATTTTGCTCTACTTTTGCCCGCCGCGACACAGGCGTCCGGCGTCACTCCGGCCATGGGCGGGCTTTGGCCGCCACGGCCTGGCCGCGGGTTGTCCCGCCGGAACTTGTTTGCGCCTTGGACCCGGGCAGCCCGGCGATGACCCTCGACCTGATATTCTGCTTGCTGGCGGGCGTTCTGTCCTGCCTGACGCCCGAGGCCTTACTGCTGTTTCCCTTGCTTCTGGGTGCGATCGGGGCATCGGGCAGTGCCAGCGCGATCATGACCGCGGCCGGTCTGGGACTGGCTCTGGTGGCGAATGGCGCGATGGCCGAGTGGCTCGGGACATCCCTCGGCTTCGAGGCGATGTCGCTGCGGTGGCTCGTATGCGCTTTGTTGATCCTGCAGGGAATCGTCCTGATGCGGCGATCGCTGGTCGAGCGTTTGCCCTTGTTGACCGGCGGCCTGGAGAGGGTGTTCGACACCGCCGGCATCGACTACCCGGGAGGTGTCCTACGCCAGTTCCTGCTCGCCCTCCTGGTGGGGGCGAACTGGATGCCACGCCTGGGTCCGATGCTCGGGAAGGCGTCTCTCATGGCCGCCGACGCGCGGAATTTTCGTTTCGCGCTGCTGATGTTGTTTGTGTTCGGCGTGGGCGCGGCGTTGCCTTGGCTGGTCTCTGGACGCGTCGCGAGGTTGCTGGTTCGACCCATCGCCGGGGGTCTGCTGAGGGGCATGGCCGGCAAAAGGTTGCTTGGCCTCACACTTGTGTGCGTTGCGTTCCTCGGTCTGACCGGCAACGACGTCCTGCTGGTTCACTGGATCGATACGATGTCGCCCGATTGGGCGCGGAAGCTGGCGGTAACGTTTTAGCTGAACGTTATGTCCCGCCAATCCGGAGTTTTTCCCCGCGCGCCGCGCCAAGATTGTTCCGCAGCGCCGACAGGGCCGCCACGATCGAAGGCGCCATCCTGGGCGGCCGTCCCGCCGCGCGGCGCTCCGGTGTTTGCAGGCACCACCGCGCTGGCCGAAGATCTGGATCGGCGCGTCCGATCGAGAACGCGCCGTCTTGTGTATCGATCTCCCAGCCGTCGGGACCCGGCCGCGGCTTTCCCTGGATCCCCCAAAGTTTCAGGCAATCCGTCAGTAATGTCCGAAATTCCGCTTCCGTCACAGACGCGCGCCGGTGAACATTTCGTCCGCGATTTTCCGGTGCTGCCACTTGCCGTCGTCCAGGCTGCCTTTGAACGCGCCACTCTCCACGACGACCTTGCCGCGGAGGACCGTCAGACACGGCCAGGCCTCCATCTTGCGGCCCTCCCACGGCGTGTAATCGGCCTCGTGCAGTTCCGAGGCGGTGATGACACGCTTATCCGCCGGATCGAGCACGACGACGTCGGCGTCCGAGCCCGCCGCCAGCGCCCCTTTACGCGGATACAGGCCCATGATCTTCGCGGCGTTGGTTGAAACCATGTCGACATAACGCGGCAACGAATAGCCACGCTTGCCGACCATTTCGGTGTACATCAGCGACACCCTGGGCTCGACGCCCGCGTTGCCCCCGGTGGTGTCGTCAATTCGCGAACCCTGGAGCTTCTTCGCCAACGTGCAGCAGATTTCGTCGGTGGCCACGCAGTTGATGGAACCGTCTCCCGCGCCAGCCCAGAGTTCCGCCTGGTCCGCGGGCGATTTCAGCGACGGGTAGGTGTGATAGATCTGGCCGTTCGGCGTTTTGTAGTCGTCGCTGGTGTAGAGCATGTACTGATGCAGTGACTCGCCGTAAATCGGCGCGCCGCGAGAGCGCGCCTCACGAATCGCCTGCACGCCGGTGGCGGCGGAGACATGCATCATGTAAAGCGCGGTGCCCGGAACTTTCTCCGCCAGGCGGATCACGCGGCGGAACGATACGTCTTCGGACAGAGTATTGTGCACCTCGGCAAGGTTCTCGAATCCGGTCCGGCCCTCGCGGATCAATTTGGCGTACATGTGCATAACGATGTCGTTGTCTTCGGAGTGGATGACACCGATCCCTTTGTTCGCGGCCAGAACCTGGAAAATCTCCCAGATGTCGCCGAAATCGACCATGCGGCCTTTGCGGCTGGGGGTGATGTCGGTGGTGAAGATTTTCACCGTTGGGAAGCCGGCCTGGATTGCCTCACCGATCTGACCCGGCAGATCGACCGGCAGCGCGCCTTCCACCATGATGTGCTGCGCGTAATCGCAGGCACAGTGGCCTTTCCAATCCAGCTCGCGCGTTTCGATCGCGGCCCGGACGGTCGCGCCCTGGGACGCGCGAGTGAAGTCGATCATCGTCGTCGTGCCGCCATGCACCGCGGCTTTGCTGACGACATCGGGCGGCTCGGTCAGGCCCGCGCTCCCGTCGGGATTTGGGAGATGCCATTTGCAATGCACGTGCGGGTCGATCCCGCCAGGCATGACGATCTTGCCGGACGCATCGATCAGCCGCGCGCCCTGCGGGATCGGAAGCGCCCCCTTCGCGGTGATCGCGACGATTTTCTCGCCCGCGATCAGGATGTCATGAGCGCCAACCCCCTGGGGGGTCACGACCGTGTCGCCACGGATCACCAGATCGACCATGTTGTGCCTCCATCGGATTTGCCGCATCGGACAGCGGATCGGGCCTGACGGCAAGAGGGTAGGATACGGTGGCCGCCTGGCACCGTGATGTGTTTCGCGGTCAGGCCGCCCGCACCGTTGGGAGCGGCAACGCGACTGTCTCCACCGATGTCAGGTCGAACCGTACAGAGGCATGCTCGATGTCGAAACCGACGACTTCCCCCGCTTCGTCCAAATCGACACTCAATCCGTCAGCTATCTCTCGCACTTCGGCGCCTGGCCGCGGCTTCAATTCGATGTAGAGGCTGTCGGTCTCCGGGTAATAGTGCAGTTTCACGGCAAATCCTCCTGATAGTCGCGGTCGAAGAAGGCGTTATGGACCGTCTCGCCGTCTTCCAGCGTGACAAGACGTAACACGCGTTCCCTCCCGTCGCGAGGGTCGGTGACACGTCCCCACCATCGGATGCGTCCATCAGGCTGCGCCACGCGTTTCAGTGGCGCGGCGAGGACGCCAGCACACCATTCCGGCACGAGATAGGGCCGCTTGCGCAGCACCTGTTCCTGGAAATATCGAGTTGTCTTCATGGGGTCGGGCACGCCGAATTCGCCCGAAAAATAAGCACGATCAAGCTTACCATCCGAAACGCGGCATCAAGCATGCAAGCTCCCGAACACAAAAGCCTGATGGTCTCATATACGTTCTTGGAGCGACACGCCACTGAGGCGGCCCCGCTTTCGCGACTGGTTTCATCTTTCGCCCGGGCTCGAGGCCGCTCCCGCCCTGGCTTACAAGATTCAGGCTCGCGACACCCTCGGCTTGCAAGACGAGCGAACTGGCACGAACCTCTCATCATGCGAGACCACATCTTCGACATCGCCGTCATCGGCGCGGGCATGGCGGGCGCTTCCATCGCCGCTTTTCTGTCTGAACATAAACGCGTCGCGTTGATCGAGGCGGAGGAAGCCGCCGGGTACCACACCACCGGCCGTTCCGCCGCGTTGTGGACCGCGAACTACGGACCGCCCGACGTGCGTCTGCTGACCCGATTATCGCGTGGGTTTTTCGAAACACCACCCGAAGGCTTCGCCGTGGTACCACTGTTGCGCCAGCGCCCGGTGCTGTTCCTCGCGACCACGGAACAACTTCCGGAACTGGACCAGGCGCTGGCCGAGGGCAGCGGTCTCCGCCGTGTCTCCGCCGCCGAAGCCGGGACGATGTTGCCCGCGTTACGCCCGGGCTACGCGGCGAGCGGGGCGGTGGAGGATGACGCGTTCGACATGGATGTCAGCGCGATTCATCAGGGATTCCTGCGGCAACTCCACGCCCGGAACGGCGTGCTCGCGTTACGCCATCGCGCCGGGCGGATCGCGCATGTGTCTGGCGCCTGGCACGTCGAAACCTCCGCGGGTGCCGTGTTTCAGGCGGGTGTGGTGGTCAACGCGGCCGGGGCCTGGGGCGACGAGGTGGCGGCCCAGGCTGGGATTGCGCCGATTGGGCTGGTGCCGAAACGGCGGACGGCGGCGATTGTCGATCCCTCGCCCTGGGATGCCGAGCATTGGCCGATGGTGCTGGATGTCAGCGAAAACTGGTACGCGCGGCCGGAGGCGCGGACCCGGCTGATGGTGTCGCCCGCCGACGAAACGGTGTCGTACCCGCACGATGTCCAACCCGAAGAAATCGACATCGCGATTGGGATCGACCGCATGTCGCGCGCCCTCGCCATCGATGTTCGCCGGGTTGAACATTCATGGGCCGGCCTGAGAACTTTTACCCCGGACGGAAGTCTCGCGTTCGGGTGGGACAAAGGCCGGGACGGGTTTTTCTGGTGTGTGGGGCAGGGGGGATATGGGATTCAGACCGCGCCCGCGGCGGGGAGACTGGCAGCCGATCTCGTGCTTGGCCGCGATCCGGGCGCGGCCGCTGGAGCCGTGGCGGCAATCGATCCGGCACGATTCTGGACGGCCTAGCCGGCGCCAGCCGATTGCCGTCCGACGCCCAGAGGCATACCTTTCAGCCCAACAGCCATGGGAACCCCGTCCATGCTCTCCGAAGAAGACAACATCCTGCTCACCCGCACCGGCCCGAAAGCGCCGATGGGCGAGCTGTTCCGGCGCTTCTGGCAGCCTGTCGCGCTCAGCGCCGAACTTTTCGACGTCGATGGCGCGCCAATTCGGATCTCAGTACTGGGCGAAGACCTCCGGGCATTTCGCGCGACCGACGGATCGGTCGGCGTCGTCTCCCCGCGCTGCCCGCATCGCGGCGCCGATCTGTTTTTCGGCCGCAATGAAAATGGCGGGATCACCTGTGCGTATCACGGTTGGAAATTCGCCACCAACGGCCGCTGCCTCGCCATTCCAACGCTGGAGCCTGGCCCAGCGCGCGACCGTGCCGAGCAAAACGTCCGGCTTCCCGCATATCCCACGCGGGAGGCGGGTGGTTTCATCTGGGCCTATCTCGGCCCGCGCGAGCAAATGCCGGAATTGCCGGAACTCGAGTTCCTGACGCTCCCCGCCTCCCACGTCTTCGTTTCCAAAAAGCTGCAACAATGCAACTGGGCGCAGTCCTGCGAGGGCGGGCTCGACACCGCGCATTTCTCGTTCCTGCATATGCCGGTGTCGGATGCCGCCGATGTCGCCGGCCGGTTGATGGCGAAGGTGTCCTCGGATCCCGACACGGTCCGCTGGATGCGCGCCGATGGCACCCCACGTTTCACCATCGCCGAGCATCCCGCGGGCCTCGTACTGGGCGCCGCCCGCCGTGGCGACGCGGGTAAAAATTACTGGCGCATCAGCCAGTTTCTGATGCCCAACCATGGTCTGGCGCCGAACGCCTTCCCCGGAGAGAATTATCACGGCCAGTGCTGGGTCCCGATCGACGATGTTTCATGCTGGATCTACAACTATACCTGGAACCCCGATCGCCCGTTGACCGAAACCGAGCGTGCCCGTTATCGCGGCGGCTCCGGCGTTCATGCCGAGGTAGACGCCCAATACGTCCCGCTCCGGCGGCGGGAGAACGACTATCTGATCGACCGGCACAGGCAGAAATATGAGACCTACACCGGGATCGATGGCGTGTCGGAACAGGATGCCGCGATCCAGGACAGCCAGGGCCGAATCGCCGATCGCGCGATTGAGCATCTTGGCCCCACCGACATGGGAATCATCCGCTTCCGCCGTCTGATCCTTGACGCCGCGCGGGGCCTGGAAAATGGAGAGGCGCCCTCGGCGGCGGCCCATCCAAGAGCCTATTGTGTCCGTGGCGGTGGCGCGATCGCATCCACGGATACGCCGCTCGCGGAAGTGATGCGCGCGCGGTTCGGCCACGAGCACGGCCTGACCTCCAAGAAGACATTGGCGGCGGCCTGAACCAGGGAAGGAACCAACCATGCGTCCTCAGGCAGAAGCAAAAGTCATCCGTTCGGCCGAGGTCGAGCCAACCAGTTTCGGACCTCTCGCCGACTACCGGCGTCTGACCGGCCAGGACGGACTGCCGGTCTTCACTGGCGTGCAGACCTGCGCCCCCGGCTATGCCACGCCCTTGCATTGGCATCCTTATGTCGAGTGCCTGTTCGTGCTGGAAGGCGCCATGGAAGCCTGGCTCGAGGGGCAGGAGGACAATCCCTCGCACCTGGGACCGGGCGACATGATCGCGCTGCCGGCCTGTGCGCCGCATGTGTTCCGGACCTTTGGCGACCAGACACTACGTATTCTGGGTATCCATGCCTCGCCCACCCGGATCGTCAACGTGGTAAGTGACAATTCAGCAACAGTTTGATGCAAAAATACAACTGACGCAAAATACATTGGCACGATCGGGCCACAATTCACCATGATGTTGCCATTCCCCTGGGGTCACATGCCCTGACCCGAACGGAATGGAGACAGCCATGTGCACGACGACTTTCGGCACGCTCACCTTGGCCGGCATGTTGACCGACCCGCTGATCAAGGCGGTGATGCGGAGCGATGGCGTCTCGGAGCACGAGTTCTCCGCGTTGCTGTTTCGCGTGAAGGACACGCTCGCGGAACGCCAAGGGCAGGGAGAAGCCGCGCGGGAACTGGTGGACGCGTGACCTGACCCGGCCTGGCCGCACATTCGACGCACAAATACGACCGCTTCAAGCCGAACCACGACGATGAAAGTAAATTTCCGTCCGCGGCCGGGCAATCACTGACGATCGGCTGCCTTCGCGGTACCGCGTCCGAACAGGCTGCCCAGGGATCGGCCGAGGCTGCGTTGGCGCTCGGTATCGACATCGATGGTCGCGGTCATGCCCGCGCGCAGAGCTGACTCGTTGTCGTGCGGCAGCAGGCGGATCTTCACCGGCAGCCGCTGCACCACTTTCACCCAGTTCCCGGACGCGTTCTGTGGCGGCAGGATCGCGAATTCCGAGCCCGCCGCGGGGCTGATGCTCGCTACCTCGCCGTCCCAGACTTCGTTGGGATAGGTGTCCAGTATGACCTTGGCTTTCTGCCCAACACGAACGTGGGTCAGGTCGGTTTCCTTGATATTGGCCTCGACCCAGGCGCGGTGATCGGCGACGATCACGAACAGTGGGGTCGCGGCTTTCACCTGCTCCCCCAATTGCAGCTTCACGTTGACGGCGATGCCATCCAGCGGCGCGGCCAGCGTCGTGCGCGCCAGTTCCAGCGCCGCCCGATCCCGATCCGCGATCTTGTCGCGCACCATCGCATGATCGTCGGTCGCGATATTCGGATCGTTGCCCAAAGTGGTGAGGACCCGTTCGAGGCGGCGGCGAACGACAATGAGCCGATCATTGGCGACAGAACTTTCGTTCTGCGCTTCCTCCAGCTTGCTGGCCGAAACCACGCCGGTCTTCGCCAGCAATTGTTGCCGCTGCAACTGACGAGCGAGATATGCCGCATGAGACTCGACCTCGCCAAGTTCCGATTGGGTTTCCCGCCAGGACGCGCGCGCGGTCTCAAGCTGATTACGCGCGAGGTCCAGCGCGGCATCGGTTTTCGCGAGCACGAGACGGAAAGGCACGGGGTCGATGCGCACCAGTACGTCGCCGGCCTTCACGCTGTCATGATCGCGCACGGCGATATGCACGACGCGGCCCGATACCTCGGGCGAGATTTGCGCGATATCCGCCTTCACATAGGCGTTCTCGGTGCTAACGAAACGTCCACCGGATTGCCAGGCGATCACGCCACCCACGGCGATCAGCAGTGGCACGACGACCAGCAGCAGCATGCGCAGCAGTTGTGTACGGCTCTTGGTCATGTGGTCTCACTCACGCGCGGCAGGTGCCCATTCTTCGTTCTGGTCGACCCGCGGCGCCGATCATATACAGTGCTTACGATAACCAAGCACACTTTCTTTCTGGCGGCTACCTCGAACGCGGCAACCCAGGCATGTCCGACAGCGAACTCTCCCGTACCCTGACGCCCGCGCGGCGGTTGATGATCATGGTCGCCGTGATCCTCGGTTCCACGCTGTATTCGACGACGTTGCTGATCGCGTCGACATTGTTGCCGCAAATGCAAGGCACCATGGGAGCCACGTCGGATGAGATCGCATGGGCCATGACGTTCAACATCCTCGCTACGGCGGTGGTGACCCCCATGACCGGCTGGCTGGTGGCCCGCTTCGGGCGCCGCCAGGTGATGACAACGTCCATACTGGGTTTCACCATCTCCACCTGGGCCAGCGGCGCGTCGGACTCGCTGGAAATGCTGGTGTTCTGGCGCATTCTGCAGGGCGGGATCGGCGCGCCGATGATCCCCCTGTCGCAGGCCGTTCTGTTGGACAGTTTCCCGCGCCGTCACGCGGGCATGGTCACTTCGGTCTTCGGCATGGCGGTCGTGATCGGCCCGGTGATCGGTCCGACCCTGGGCGGTTTCCTGGCGGAGACCTACAGCTGGCGTTGGGCGTTCTATATGCTGGTGCCCGTGGGATTCACCGCCTGGGCTGGCCTGAGGGCGACGCTGCCAAGGGACACCGCCAGCGGACAAACGAGGCTGGACTGGACCGGATTTCTGACGTTGTCGGCGGCGATTTCCTGCGTCCAACTGGTGCTGGCGCGCGGGCAACGGCTCGATTGGTTCGAGTCGACCGAGATCGTCGCGGAAACCGTCCTCGCCTGCGTCGCGCTGTTCATGTTTGTCGCGCATACCCTGACCGCCGAGCGGCCATTCCTGAATCCGAAGCTGCTGTCGGATCCGAATTACGCACTGGGGTTGGTGCTGGTGACAATCTACGGGATGCTGAATTTCACGCCGGTCGTGCTGTTGCCGACGCTGTTGCAGCAACATGCCGGTTATCCCGATCAGATCATCGGCGGCATCCTCGGCGCGCGCGGGATCGGCGCGACGGTGGGATTCTTCCTGGCGATGTTCGTTGGCAAGATCGATCCAAGAATCGGCATGAGTCTCGGTTTCGGCCTGATGGCCGCGGGCGGTTTCTGGCTAATGAACCTGGACCTGAATGTCGATATGATGACCCTGGCGCTGATCAGTGTTCTGCAAGGCGTCGGGATTGGGGTATTCTGGGTGCCCCTGACGATCTCCACCTTCGCCACGCTGGAGACCCGGCTGATGCCCGAGGCGATGGCGTTGTTCCATCTGTCACGAAATATTGGGTCGAGTTTCTTCATTTCGGTATGCGTGGCCGAGATCGTGCGTGCCACGGGGGCGAATTACAGCCGGCTGACCGAGATGATCTCGCCGTTCAACAAGTCCCTCGATCTGCCGTGGGTCATGGGATCCTGGACGATGGAAACGCCGGTGGGGCTGGCGCGGCTGGCGAAGGAGATCAACCGGCAGGCGGCGATGATCGGATATGTGAATGCGTTCACGTATTACACGGCGACGTCGGTGGTGGCGATCCTGTTGATCATGCTGGCGAGGCGGCGGACGCGGAAGGTGGCGGGCTGAGTTGGACCGGGATCCGCCGTCCGCTTCGGGTTCGCGAGACAGTATGGCAACGTAAGTTCTTACAGGAGACAACAACCATGAGACTCAACGGCAAGGTGGCGATCATTTCGGGCGCGGCGTCCGGCATGGGTGCCGCGACAGCGCGCATGTTCGCCAGGGAAGGCGCCAAAGTGGTGATCGCGGACCTGCTGGAGCATGAAGGCCGGCAGGTGGCCGCGTCCATCGGCGACGCCGCGCGGTTCGAGCGTCTGGACGTGACCAATGAGGAAAACTGGGAAGCCGTCGTGGCCGCCACGACGCGGCATTTCGGCAAACTGGATATTCTGGTGAACAACGCGGGTGTTTCCGGCAGCGCCGAACAGGATCTTTACAGCACGGAAGCGTGGCATCGCATCATGGGGATCAACGCGACCGGGGTGTTTCTGGGTATCAAGTACGCGATCCCCGCGATGAAGGCCGCGGGCGGCGGGTCCATCGTCAATCTGTCCTCGATCGCGGGCATCATCGGCAGCGTTGGGATCCACATGGCCTATAATGCGTCAAAGGCGGCGGTGCGGTTGATGACGAAGACGGTGGCGGTGCAGCACGCCGAGGACGGGATTCGCGCGAATTCAGTGCATCCCGGGATCATGCCGGCAATGCGGACGTCCGGGCGCACCGCGGAACCCGCCGTCCGGGCGCAACGGATGAATGTCATTCCGATGCGCCGGCCGGGGGAGGTCGATGAGGTGGCCTATGCCATTCTGTTCCTGGCCTCGGACGAGTCGTCATATATCACGGGTTCGGAAATTCACGTGGATGGGGGTGCGATCGCGATTTAGAGCGTGCCGCCGATCTGGTCACGGCAGCCGGGCCAATACCGCCAGATCGGCCACCCGTTCCGGTGGCACGAAATAAAATCCAAACACGTAGGGGTGCGATACCTCGAACGCGGCGGGAGACGGCGAGCCCTTTTGCATCGTCTCAATATCAAGCGTTTCGATCGGCCGCCAGTCGCCGTAGAACTCAAAATACCCGGTGTAACCGAGCGGCCGCAACAGGTCCGGGATCGCGCGCGTGCTACCGGCGCGATGACGCTCCTCGATTTCGACCGATAGCACCGGCCGGCAGAGCCGCAGCAGGTTCAGGGCACCGCGGAGGACCTCCTCCTCGGCGCCTTCCACGTCGATCTTGATCGCGGTCACGCCGGTCAGGCCGAGGGAGTCCAATGTCACGGACGGCACAATCCAGGTGTCGATCGCCTCCACCCGGGGATCGTCGCGCATGATTCCCGTGTAGTCCTTGGCGATGGAGGCCCATTCCTCCTGCGCCACGCCCCCGACGCGCGGCACGGTCAATGTCACGGAGCCAGCCCGGTCGGACAACGCCTCAGGCCGAGGGGTCACGCGCCCTCCCAGACCGGACACCGCCTGGCGAAGACGTGCGAAGGCCGGGGGTAAAGGCTCGAACGCGATGACATGGGTTCCGGGCAGCGCTGCCAACGGCAGGGTCAACCGCCCTTCATGCGCCCCTGCGTCGACGATGGTGCCAGGACGATGCATGGCGCGGTGAAAGTCGATCTCTTGCAAGTCGTGTCTCCGCTTGGGTGGCTCCGTCAGGGATTCGTTGGCCGCCGCGATGTATGGCGGACGCGCAAAATGCGGACTGTGCCGCCGACGCCCCGATAGCGGATGATGTAGGGGTAGGCCATGACAGCCTCTCTCTTGTCGGTGGCGGGCACGGGCCTGCCCCGGTGCGGAAAAATCACGAGACCATTGCCCGCCGCCATCAGGCCCTTCGCCAGTTCTCCGGCCGCGATCGGGTTGAACCGCTCAAGGTAAGCGCGGATGGACCGAAGTTGGGCGAGCGCCGAGGTCGACCAAACGACCCGGTTCAACGCGGTTCCGGCTCAGGGCATGGCAACTCGTTCGGCGTGCCCCAGGATTTCAACCACTCGACCACGCGGTCGTTCGAAACGAATTTTCCGGCCTCAATCTCGGCATCCAGGCGCGTTTCTTCCGCCTCGTCCGGCTCAAGGTCGAAAATGGATATCGCATCCGTGTCAGCCATGGGCACCTACTTACGAGTCAGCACCGTAGCATGGTCCATCGAGGATTACAGCAACCATGTGTCACTGTATGCGCTCGGGCTGACAACAGTTTCCTGGCCAGCACGGGCCGCGCTACCCCGCGTTGTTCGCCCCTCCTTTGCCCGCCGCGAAGCGCACGGCCTCCTCCGCCGCGCGCACCAGGGCCCGCGCTTTCTGCCGGCATTCCTCGAACTCGGCCTCCGGCTCGGAGTCAGCGACGATTCCGGCCCCGGCCTGCACATACATCGTGCCGTCTTTCACCAGCGCGGTGCGCAGACCAATGCAGGTATCCATCGTCCCGTTGGCCGCGAAATAGCCGATGCAGCCCGCGTAAATATTGCGCCGGTCGGGTTCCAGTTCTTCGATGATCTCCATGGCCCGGACCTTGGGCGCGCCCGACAAGGTTCCCGCCGGAAAACCCCCGATCAGGGCGTCCAGCGCTTCCAGTCCATCCTTCAGCTTACCTTCCACATTGGAAGAGATATGCATGACGTGGCTGAATCGCTCGATCACGAAACTTTCCGTCACCTTCACCGATCCGATCTTCGATACGCGCCCGACGTCGTTACGGCCAAGGTCGAGAAGCATGAGGTGCTCGGCGAGTTCTTTGGGGTCGGAGAGCAATTCCTGCTCCAGCGCCAGGTCTTCTTCTCGCGTCGTGCCTCTGCGGCGCGTGCCCGCCAGCGGCCGGATCGTCACAGTCCCGTCACGCAGCCGAACCAATACCTCGGGCGACGAACCGACCACGGAAAACGATCCGAAGTCGAGATAGAACAGAAACGGTGCCGGATTGATCCGCCGCAGCGAGCGGTACAGCGCGAACGGCGGCAACGCGAACGGCACCGAGAATCGTTGACTGATGACAATCTGAAACGCGTCGCCCGCCGCGATATACTCCTTGCATCGCGCCGTCGCCGCCTTGAACTCCTCCTTGGTGAAATTCGACGCGGGCGCGGGTGGATCGGGCAACATCACGGGCGGCGGCTGCTTCGGCAACGGCCGGTCCAGCGCCGCCTCCGCCTCATTCAGCCGCTCCTGCGCCAGCGTCCAGGCTGATTCAGCGGATATCTCGGGCGAGGGGTAGACCGGCACCACCAAGGTCAGCTCGTCGTTCACGTTATCGAAAATCGCGAACAGCGACGGCCGGGTCATCAATCCTTCCGGCACGCCGATATGGTCGCGGTTCTTGTCCGGCAGTTTTTCCATCTCCCGGACCATGTCGTAGCCGAGATACCCGACCAGTCCGCCCGCCATTGGCGGCAGGCTCAACGGCACGTCCAATTGGGTTTCCGCGATCAGGGCCCGCAAACTGTCCAGCGGCGTCCGCGTCTCCGCGACGAAGGCATGCGGCGCCGAAAGCGCCGAGCGGTTGACCGAGGCCTTGCCGTCCTGGCAGCGCCAGATCAGGTCGGGCTCCATTCCGATCACGGAATATCGTCCACGCGTCGTGCCGCCCTCGACGCTTTCCAGCAGGAACGCGTTCGGCCGTCCAAGCGCCAGTTTCAGATAGGCGGCGACCGGCGTTTCCAGATCCGCGACCCCAAGGCGCCACACCAGGCTGCCCCGTCCGGCATCGTAAGCGGAGCGGAACGCGATGTAGCCCGGTGGGACTGAAACGTTCATGGAGGGTCTCTGTCGATCACGGTTGCACGATCTGGTCGAAACTGGTCTGATTGATGCGCGGGTTGGCGCGCAGGCGCAACGCCTCCGAGAAGATGGCGGTGATGTCGTTCCCGACCGAGCGCGCCACCGCCGCGCGAAGCTGGTCGTAGCCGGTAGGGTCGGCCTTGGGGTCAGCGGCGATGATCTCCACCGGAGTCGCGACCAGGAACCCTTCGGTGGTTTCCACCATGGTGGGTTCGCTCTTTTTCAGGCTGAACAGTACCCGATGGACTTCCAAGGGCATTCCCGGGTCCGGCACCGACCGGGTTACCTGAGGCGACAGGCGCGGCGACACCCCGGCATCGCGAGCGGCGTCGGAAAACGCCGTGCCGTCCTTGACCGCTTTCAGCATCGCCGAGGCCGCCTGTTCCGCGGCGTGCCGCCGCTGATCCTGGCGCCAGTCTTCGTTCACCGAAGCGAGCACCGCATCGAACGGTTTCAGGCCGGACGGCACGATATCTTCGACGACCAACGCGAAGTAACCCGAGCCGCCGCTGGAAGGGGTTTGCGCCTCGACCAAATGCGGTGGTTCGCCTTTTTGAGTCGCGAACGCGGCGGCGAGGAGGGCCGTGCGGATTTCCTCTTCCCCCGGGATATCCGCCGCCGTTTCCGCCGGGGTCTGGCCGCGCCGGTCCACTGTCACCGCAAACGCTGTCACGCCCAGACCTGGAGGCAGCGTGTCGAGAGTGGCGCCGTTGGCGAGCGCACCGTCGATTTTGTTGGCTCGGTCATACACCAGTTCCAGCGCCTTTTCGGTCATCACGCGGTCCCGGAGTTTGTCCTTCACCTGCTCAAACGGCGTCACGCCACCCTGGATCGCCTTGGTGACCTGGATGACGAACCAGCCAAGCCTGCCTTTCACCGGCTGAGAGACGATATCCGCCGGCGCGGTGAACACCGCTTTGGCGAGGTCCGGATCGGGGAACTGCTTCTCGGCCGCGTCGTCCTGCGCGATCGCGGCGGCGCCGGCGGCCTTCGCGGCGGCCTCCATCGTGGCCCAGTCGGCCCCCGCCCGCCATTGGCCGGACAAAGCCACCGCCGCCGCCTCATCCTGGGCCGAGATCACCCGCGCCGAGCGTTTGGCGATGGTCGTGTAATCGGCCTGGTGCGCGCCGTAAGCAGTCAGAATTTCCTGGTCCGTGACCCCAATCTCCGGTGCCAGGGTTCGGGTCGACAGCACGATCGCCTTGATGCGCCGCAACTCGGGTGTGGCGTACAGATCGGGGTGATTGTCGAACCAGCGCCGCGCGGTGGCGTCATCCGGCACGGGCGGCTCGGCGGTGGCGGCGAAGGGGAATGCCGCCAGATCGGCCGAGCGCTTTTCATATTGGGAGGCGTAAATCGGCGCTGCCTCGGAGTCCGGGATTTTCGTGCTGGCGGTGACGGCGTCGATCAATTGCCGCCGCGCGAGATCGCTTCGGACGGTGTCCAGGAAACCGGCCTCGGTCATGCTGTTATTGCGCAACATAGACTGGAACCGGAAGCGGTCGAAGGAACCGTCAGCGCCCTTGAACGCGGGCTGGCTTCGTACCGTGTCCGCCACGACCGGGTCGGGCACGACGACACGTAGGTCCGCGAGCTGCTTTTTCATCGCCGCCTGGGTGATCATCTGCTGCAACGTTTGCTCTCCGACCTGGCGGCGCAGCGCGGCCGAGGCTTCCTGGCCAGCGGGCAAATCGCGGGTCGCGGCCGATAAAGCACGATGATATTCGGCTTCGAGCACGGTCGTCTCGATCGTCGTCCCCGCGACCTTGGCCGTCCAGGTGGTGGTGCCGACGGTCTGCAGCATGTCGCCGACACCCCAGAGGACGAAGGACGCCACCATCAACATGAAAAAGGCGCGGACGTACCACGTCTCCAGATAGCGGCGGAAAGAAGAAATCATCCGATGTGTCCCAGCAGCCTCGAACGGCGGCCCCATATACGTGCCACCGGCCAGGTTTGCCAGTGTGGGACGCGAGAAGCGCCCAGGTTCCCCTACCCTGGGCCGAGTTCCAGGTGCCCAGCGAAATGGCAGCGCGCGAAATGCCCCGGCGAGGTTTCGCGCAGCAGTGGGGCCTCTTGCCGGCACTGGTCCTCGGCGAAGCGGCAACGAGGATGGAAATAGCAGCCGGATGGCGGGGCGGCGGGACTTGGTACCTCGCCCCGGAGAATGCCGTCGTCGTTGCGCACCCGAGGATCCGGCACCGGCACGGCGCGCATCAAGGCCGCGGTGTACGGGTGCTGGGGACGTTCGAACACCGCGGCGGTCGGGGCCAATTCGACCAGTTGCCCGACGTACATGACTGCGACCCGGTCGGAGATGTGACGCACCACGGAAAGATCGTGCGCGACGAAAATGAACGTCAAACGTAACGATTTCTGCAACTCAAGCAGTAAATTCAGCACCTGCGCCTGAACCGAGACATCCAGCGCGGAGACCGGCTCGTCGGCCACGACCAGGCGAGGGTTGGTGGCCAGCGCTCGCGCGATGCCGATCCGCTGCCGCTGCCCACCGCTGAATGCATGCGGAAAACGGTGCATGAACTCGGGCCGCAAGCCGACGAGGCGCAGCAGTTCCGCGACGCGGTCCATGCGTTGCACGCGGCTTCGGACGCCGTTGACCAACAGCGGTTCGCCGACGTTGTCCAGCAGGGTCATGCGCGGGTTCAACGATCCGAAGGGATCCTGGAAGATCATCTGGATTTCCTGCCGCAACGGCGCGAGATCCCGACGCGACATTGGCGCCAGATCGACGATTTCGCCGACCCGGGTGCGATACAGTACCTGGCCCGCGGTCGGGTCGATCGCGCGCAGAATGCAACGCGATACCGTTGTCTTGCCGCAACCGCTCTCGCCGACGAGGCCCAGAGTTTCACCCTCGTTAACCGTGAAGCTGACATCGTCAACAGCGCGGACGGCCCCGGCCTTCCGCCGGAACATCCCTTTCACAATGGGAAAGTATTTCCGCAGGCCGCGGACATCCAGCAATGGGGCCGGGGTTTCACTCATGCGGGTTCCGCCTCGTCGTGATGCAGGAAGCAACTGACGATGTGGCCGGGTTCGGTCTCGACAGGCATTGGCACGCGGGTGGCGCAACGATCCGCCATCGCATCGGGACAGCGGGGATGGAACGGACAGCCCGGCGGGCGATTGAATGGATGCGGCAACGCGCCGCTGATGATCGGCAGAGCGGTCCGCGTTTCCCCGTGCATGTTCGGCATCGAGCGCAGCAGCGCCTGAGTGTAGGGATGTTTGGGCGCGTGGAAAATATCGTCCACCGTGCCTTCCTCCATCACCCGGCCGAGATACATGACCACGACGTGATCGGCCATTTGTGCGATCACGCCGAGGTCGTGGGTGATGAAAATGATGGACGTGCCGTACTTCGCCTGGAGTTCGCGCAGCAACGCCAGAATTTGCGCCTGGGTTGTGACGTCGATCGCCGTTGTCGGCTCGTCCGCGATCAGCAAACGCGGGTGGCAGGACAGCGCCATGGCGATCATCGCGCGTTGCCGCAACCCGCCGGAGAGTTGCCACGAATAAGCATCGATCCGCTGTTCCGGCATCGAAATGCCGACATCGCGGAACAGGCCGATGGTCTGTGCCCGGGCCTCCCGTCTTGAACCGGCGGCGCCATGCAGCATGATCGCCTCGACGATCTGATCGCCGACGGTATGCACAGGGCTGAAGGCGGCCATCGGTTCTTGTGGGATCAAGGCGATTTCCGCGCCTCGCAAGGCGCGCATCGCAGCACCTTTGGGCGGCAGGCGGGTCAGGTCGATGGCGCCGGAGTCGCGCTGGTAAAGGATTTCGCCCTTGGAAATTCGGCCCGGCGGCTCGATCAGTTGCAGGACCGCTTTCATCGTGACGCTTTTGCCGCAACCGCTTTCGCCGACGATGCCAAGGACCTGGCCGGGGAACAGGTCGAAACTCAGACCGTCGACCGCGCGCACGGTGCCCTCGTCCATCTTGAACGAGACATGCAGATCGCGCACGCGCAACAACGGCGGAGCGTTCATCTCAGTGGCTGTAGGGATCGGAGGCATCGCGCAGACCGTCGCCCACCAGGTTGAACGCCAGCACCGCGACGATCACCACGATTCCCGGGGTCAGCAGCCAGGGCGCCAAAGCGAGAGTCTGGATGTTCTGCGCTTCCTGCAACAACACGCCCCAACTGATCGCCGGTGGCCGGATGCCAAGCCCCAGGAAGGACAGCGAGGTTTCGTTGATGATCATTACCGGAATCGCCAGCGAACTGGTGGCGATGATGTGACTGAGAAACGTCGGGACCATGTGACGCAAAATGATCCGCATCCGGCTACAACCGGCCAACCGCGCGGCGAGCACGAAATCTTCTTCTCGAAGCGCCAGGAAACGTCCCCTCACTTCGCGTCCGAGAGTGGTCCAGCCTATCAACGACAGGATGACGGTGATCGCGAAGAACACCTGGATGGGTGTCCAATCGCGTGGCAATGCCGCGGACAGGGCCAGCCAGATCGGGATCGTCGGAACGGATTGCAGCAGCTCGATCAGGCGCTGGATCACCTGATCCGCGGTGCCGCCGGCATAACCGGAGATGCCGCCGAGCACCACGCCAAAAATGACACTGAGCGTCACCGCGACCAGGCCCACCGTCATCGAGGTTTGGGTTCCGTGCATGATGCGGGACCATTGATCGCGTCCCAACCGGTCCGAGCCCAACAGAAAGATGCGTTGCCCCGGAGTGGCGGCGGCAATGAGATGGATGTTGGTGGGGAACAGTCCGAACACCCGATAAACCGGACCCGGGGCGAAGAAGCTCACTGGCACTTTCTTGGTCGGATCCGGCGTCCACTCCATCCGCAAAGTCACCGGGTTGCGCTTGCCCACGATCGCGGGAACCCAGGGGTTCCAGCCGTTCTCGTCGAATAAATGCAATGGTTGCAGGGGCACAAAGGCCTGGCGGGCATCTGTTTGCTCGGGGTTTTGGGTGCTGAAGAAATCGGGGCACACAACCACGAGGTAGAAACAGGCCAGGATGAACGCGCTGAACACCGCCAGATGGTGTTTTCGAAAGCGCCACCACACCAGCTTCCAGTTCGATGCGACCGCGATCCGGTCCTCGACGGCCTGTGCGTCAGCCATGTCAGGTTTCCATCCGGATGCGCGGGTCGATCAGCGCCAGCAGCACGTCGGACAGCAGCGTGCCCAGGATGGTCAGGAATGAGTAGATCAGCAGGATTCCGCCCGCCAGATACATGTCCTGATTGATCAGCGCGCGCAGCAGCAAGGGGCCGATATTCGGCAAATTCATCACTGTCGCCACGATCAGGCTGCCCGAGAACAGCGCCGGCAAATACCAGCCGATGGTGCTGATCAGCGGATTGAGCGCGAGGCGCACCGGATAGCGCAGCACCAGCCGCCATTCCCGCATTCCCTTGGCGCGCGCGGTGACGACATAGGGTTTGTTCAACTCATCCAGCAAATTGGCGCGCATGATCCGCGTCAGGCGCGCGGTTCCGGCGATCCCCAGCACGATGGCGGGCAGCCACATATGCGCGAGCAGGTCGAGCAGACGGGCGAAACTCCAGGGCGCGTCCACGAAGTCGGGGGAGAACAAGCCGGTTACACTGACGCCGAAATACGAGAACGCGATCCACATCATCACCAGCGCCAGCATGAAATTCGGAATCGCGACGCCGATATAATTGATCACTGTGAAGATGTGATCGACGACCGACCTCTGATGCGTCGCCGAATAAATCCCAACGGGCACGGCGATGGCCCAGGTCAGAACGAAGGACATTAGCGCGAGGGCGATGGTCAGGACGAGCTGCTCGCCGATCAGATCGGCGTTGGGCCGCCGGTACTCCAGCGACAATCCCATGTTCCCGGCGGCGAGGTTCTGCATCCATCGGAAGTACTGCACGATGAAAGGCTGATCGAGCCCGTAATCGCGCCGTAGCGCGTCCAACATCTCGGCGTTGATCGACGTGCCCGATGCTGACAGCGTCGCCACATAGGCGGTCAGGAAGTCGCCCGGCGGCGCCTGAATGATCACGAAAATGACGAATGAATACAGCAGCATCAGGAACGGCAGCAGCACCAGCCGTTGCGCGATATAGCGGATCATGGCCAAGCGTCAGCCGGATCGCGAGCGCGGATCAACGAGAAAAAAAGAATTGCTCGCTCCGCGCGTTACCCGGTGTGCGCAAAGGCCAGTCGTTCGCGATCGTCGCCGGAACGTTGTGAAATTTGTTGTTCACGACCACCACGCCTTGCACCATCGGGGTCAGTCCTATCGTTCCGATTTCGTAAACATTCTCCGCCCATATCCGAAACAATTCCTGGGCAGCCTTGATCTGGCCGTCCGGCCCTACGGACCGCGCCGTATCGATCAACGCCATGACCCGTTTCAACTGCTCCGGCGGCTCCACACCCTCCGCCCCTTTCGTGGTGAGCCACTTACGGAACAACGGCCCCAGGGTCAGGATCGGCGAGTTCCGCGAGTCGAACTTGGCGTTGCCGGTGAACGGAAACGCCGTCGTGTCCTCGTTCCAGACTTCGGTCATTAATTGATTCGCCTCGCGCATGCTGAAATGCAGCGCGCGTTCCCGCACCTGAACGACGGTCTTGATGCCCACGGCCTCCCAGTCCTTTGCGACCAACTGCGCGACGTCAGGCCACGCGCCGAACGCCGGCACCACGCTTATTTCGATGGTCGCGGGCTTGCCGTTTTCCATCAGACGAATGCCCTGCGCGTCGCGTTTCGTCAGTCCGAGCGCGTCGAGCATCTTGTTGGCCTCGGCGGGCTTGAACTCAGTGTGTTTGGTGGCCCATTCCTGGCCGGGGAAATACGGATGCCATGGCGCGGGCACGCCCTGACGTGGCTCTCCCAAACCCAGGAACACCGATTCCTTGATCTGATCGCGGTTCACGGCGAGCGACAGCGCCACCCGGAATTCCTTCGTCGCCATCAGCTTTCCGATCGCCGGGTCCGCAATGTAGGTCAGATTGAATGCGACCACCGCGTCGGCGCCGCCGAAGGTCGGCCAGGCGATGACTTTGTACTTGCCGTTCTTCTCCTGCTCCTTGAACACAGGATAATTCGTCATCTGAATATGACGCTCCTGCATGTCGAAATTACCGGCGATCGCCTGCAGGTTCAGCGCCTGCACATCGGCGAAGTAGGTAAACCGGACCTCGTCGATATAGGGGAGTTGATTCCCCGCTGGATCGACGCCGACGTAATATGGATTGCGGCGTAGCGTGAACACGGGATCGCTGACCCGCGTCACCGGCATCCAGGCCGCCATGGTCGGACGTTCCGGATTTTGCCCCGGTGTGGCGCGCGCCAGGAACAGTTGGTTCCAGGTCTTGAATCCGGCCGCCTGGGTCAGTCGCTCCACCTCCTCCTTCGGGGTGTGGGCGATGTGGAATTTCTTCAGATAATGCGACGGCAGAAACATCGCATAGCTACCGTCGGGGCCGTCCTCGTTCGCCACCGCGGTCAGAAACAGCGTCGCCGGGTCGTTATAGGTGAACCGCACCGTCACGTCGTCGATTTTTTCGATTTTTGCCGGGGTACCGTCCTTGTTGCGGATCCATCCCGGCAGCGACGGCATCAGGTCCTTGACCGAAAGAACGTCTTTGTACCAGAACAAAATATCGTCGGCCCCGAAAGGCGCCCCATCCGACCAGTGCGAGCCTTTCCGAAGCTTGATGGTCCAGACCTTGAAATCCGCCGAGGATTCCGCGCCCGCCGCGATCTTCGGCTCGATTTTGGCGCCGTCCGGTGAAAAGCGGAACAACGAATCATAAGCAACGCGGACGTAATTGTTGGCGTCGGCGGGCCCCAGAAACGCGCGGCGCCAGATGCCGCCATACTCGCCGGTCTTTTCGGTCACGGGAACGACAAGGGGTTGCTCAGGCAGCCGCTTCTCGACGGCGGGCAGTTTCCCGGCCTTCACCTGCTCGGCCAATTGCGGCGCTTCCCGGTATTTCCCGGATTGCGCCTGGGCTGGCGTTCCCCACATCGCGACCGCGAGAATCACGGCCATCAATGCCAAGCCGGTAATACGCCCCATGTCAGTTGCCTCCCTCACGCCGCTTTCGCCTGACCTCGCACCGTTCAAGTCAGGTCGCGATCGCCGGTCAATGCCATGTCTGGCTTGGGGCGAACCTGACGGTGGCCCCTGGCGGCGTCAAGGAGTGGCGGGCCGCTTCACGTGCCGCAGAAGGTTTGCAACACCCGTTCCTCAGGCTGTGGCGGCAAGGTGTAACGTTCCAGGCCGGGCCGATCGTCGAACGGTCGCGCCAGGACATCCACCAACGCCTCGAACGGGGCGAAATCATCGCGTTCGATAGCGGCGTTGAGCGCTTCCTCCACCAGATGGTTACGTGGGATGAACAGCGGGTTGACCGCCCGCATGGCCGCGCGGATCGCCGCCGGTTCACCCGCCTCGTCGTCCAGACGCCAGCGCCAGCGGATGGCCCAGGAATCGAAAGTCGAGGGATCGGCGAACAGAGCACGGACGGAGGCATCGGCTGAGGGGTTCGCGGCGGCGTCGCACAAGCGCCGGAATGTCAGGGTGAAGTCGGCGCCGTTTTCCGCCATCAGCTTCAGCAGGTCGTTCACGAACGAGACATCGCCGTCGCGCTCGGTTGTCAGGCCGGTCTTGCGGCGCAAGCCGCCGAAATACGCGGCCTCGAACACCGGGCTGAAGCCGCTCAGGGCGTCTTTGGCGATTTCGACGGCGGTGTCTTCGGTGCCGTGCAGGAGGGGCAACAGGGTTTCGGCCAGACGGGCGAGGTTCCACATCACGATGCGCGGCTGGTTGCCATAGGCGTACCGGCCTTGCCGGTCGATCGAACTGAACACCGTCGCGGGATCGTAGGCATCCATGAACGCGCACGGGCCGTAATCGATGGTCTCTCCGGCGACCGAGCAATTATCGGTGTTCATCACGCCGTGGATGAAGCCGATTAACAGCCAGTGCGCCACCAGCGCCGCCTGCCTCGCCACAACCGCGTCCAGCAGCGCGCGATACGGGTTCGGGGCCGTCGCGGCATTGGGATAGTGGCGGGCGATGGCGTGATCGGCCAGCAACCGGACCGCTTCGGTATCGCCGCGCGCCGCGAAATACTGGAAGGTTCCGACACGGATATGGCTGGCGGCGACCCGGGTCAGAACCGCGCCCGGCAGCGGGGTTTCGCGCATCACGGCCTGCCCGGTCGTCACCGCGGCCAGCGCTCGGGTGGTCGGGACGCCAAGCGCCGCCATCGCTTCGCTGACGATGTACTCGCGCAGCACGGGCCCCAGAGCCGCCCGGCCGTCACCTCCCCGGGACCATGGCGTCGGCCCTGAGCCTTTGAGTTGGATATCGCGCCGTTCCCCTTTGGGTGTCACGACCTCGCCGAGAAGAATGGCGCGTCCATCGCCCAGTTGCGGAACGAAATTGCCGAACTGATGCCCGGCATAGGCGGCGGCGAGCGGCGCGGCGCCCTCGGGCACACGATTACCCGCCAGGATCTGGACACCCTCGGGACTGGCCAGAGCGTCGGGATCCAGCCCCAGCCATTCGGCGAGACCCGTGTTCAACCGGATCAGACGCGGCGCGGCGACCGGCGTGGGATCCAGCCGGGCGTGGAACTGGCTGGGCAGGTGGGCGTACGAATTGTCGAAGGGAATGCGGACTTGCATGCGATCGATCCCAGGTTGTCCGGGCCAGGCGGCGCGCGGAAACAAATCATAACACGAACCGGAGGAGGCCGGGGAATAACCGCCGCCCGATCAATCCTTCTCCTTCGATAACGCCACGCGGATCGCTTCCAGTTCCTCCCGCCGCGCGGCGTCGCTTCGCGGATAGCGCGATTTCAGCGCCCGGAGCGTGTCGGCGACAATCCGGGACACAATCAGCCTCGCATTGCGCTTATCATCGGCGGGAACGATGTACCAGGGTGCCTCATCGGTGCTGGTCGCGCTCAGGCAGTCCTCGTAAGCGGTCATATAGTCGTCCCAGAATGCCCGCTCCTGAATGTCCGCGGCGCTGAATTTCCAGTTTTTCCCTGGCTCCTCGATCCGGGCGAGGAAGCGGTTACGCTGCTCCTCCTTGGACATGTGCAGGAAGAATTTGACGATCTTCGTTCCGTTACGAACCAGATGCCGTTCCAGTCCGTTAATGGACTGATGGCGATGCCGCCAGAGTTTCTCGCGATCTTGCGGCATCTCCGCGATGCCCTCACCGCGCAGGATTTCGGGGTGCACGCGGACGATCAGCACTTCCTCGTAATAGCTCCGGTTGAAGACGCCGATGCGGCCGCGCTCGGGTAGATCGCGAGAGCAGCGCCAGAGAAAATCGTGTTGCAGTTCCTGTGCGCTGGGGTGCTTGAAGCTGAAGACCTGGCAGCCCTGCGGATTGATGCCGGACATGACATGGCGAATGACGCCGTCCTTGCCTGCCGCATCCATCGCCTGGAAAATCAGCAGCACGGCATGACCGTCGGCCGCGTAAAGGCGCTGCTGCAGGCGGTCCAGTTCCTTCACATGCGCGGCCAGTAAAGCGTCGTACTCCGCTTTCGAATCGTAAAACGCGGCGACACGGGTCGGCCGGTGTTGCAGTTTGACAGTCTCGTCCTCGGCCACGCGGAACTGGTTGACGCGCATTTTCATGGCGGGCGAGGCGGTCCGGCCGGCGCGGGGATCGAGCCCGCGCCGGCGCAAACCGCGTCAGTTCCGGAGGTTGGCGTGGTAGTACGGGTTGCGCAGCACACGGCCCGGCAGAGCGCCGCTGTGCTTGCCATCTTCCAGCAGGATCTGGCCGTTGACGATCGTCATTTGGATGCCCTCGGCCGGCTCGCGGATCCGCATCGCGCCGTTCGGGAAGTCATGAACGATCTCATGCGGCAGCGGACGCACCGTGTGTTGGTCGAAAATCACGATATCCGCTACCATGCCCTGCCGCAGCAAACCGCGGTCGTTCAGTCCGAACAGCGATGCCGACTCGAAGGTCAGGCGGCGCACCGCGTTTTCCAGCGACATGATTTTCTTTTCCCGCACCCATTCGCCCAACAGGCGAGTGCTGAAACCAAAGCCACTCTGGAACTGGACATGCGCGCCGCCGTCCGACAGACCGATGATCGCGTTCGGATAGTTCAGGATCGCCGAAACCGCGGCGTCGTCGACGTTGTTCTCGCCATGCAGAAACGCGGTTTCGAGATCTTCTTCCACCGCCAGATCGAGAAAAGCGTCGATCACACCTTTACCCTGGGCTTTTGCAACCTCACCAACCGTCTTACCCACGAGGCCCTTGTTCTTCGCCAGCTTCGTGTGCTGGACCGTCATGTAATCCCACCACGTGCGGCTGATGCCGGGAGGCAGGGTGTTGACCTTGAACTCGACCGCTTCGGCGTGGAGCTTCTTACGAACCTCCGGATCGCTGTAGGCGCGCAATTTTTCCTCATGCGTCGAGAGCAGGATCGGATGCCAGGTCGGCAGACCGCGGAACGTCTGCGTATTGTCCATCGTGAAGAAGTCGGTGATGCGGTTCGGCGTGCTCATGGGATAGGCGCGAATGCCCCGGGAGACGGTCTCATCGACATGCGCCATCTGCTCCTTCCACTCGCCCGGACGGCGCGCGGATTGGTTGAGATTGTTGTAGACAACCGGGCGGCCGGTGGCCTCCGACAGACGGCTCATCAACGAGTTCTGCATCTCGATGCCGTTACCGCCGCCGCTTTGGATGATGCCGGTGCCGAGTTCGCGCAACACGTCGCCAAGCGCGAAAAGTTCCTTCTCCTCGGCCCACAACGCCGGGACATGAACGCCCTGCGGATCGTAGTGGCCCTGATTTCGGGAAACCGATATCCCGAGAGCACCGGCACGCATGCCATCGCGCACGACATCCTGCATCTCCCCGATCTCCGTGTCGGTCGCGGCGCGCTTCTGGCATTCGTCGCCCATCACGTAGTAACGGACCGCGGAATGGCCGATCAGATTGCCGACGTTGACCCCAAGATCGTGGTCCAGATGTTCGATATACTGCGGGACCGTTTCCCAGTCGAATTTAACGGTGCGCAGAACGTCCATTGGGATCGCTTCAACGTACGACAGGAACTCCGCCAGCCGGTCCGACTTCCCGGGACGCACCGGCGCCAGCGACAGCGAGCAGTTGCCGAAAATCACCGTCGTCGCCCCATGGTCGCACGAGTAGGAACACATTGGATCCCACGTCACCTGGGCGTCATAGTGGCAATGATTATCGATGAAACCCGGCGCCACCACGCGGCCACCGGCGTCCACGACGCGCGCGGCCGGGCCGCTGAGTTTGCCGATCTCAACGATTTTGCCGTCCTTTACCGCGACATCGCCGCGGAACGCCGGCATCCCTGAGCCATCGACGATCAGGCCATTACGTATCAACAAATCGTACGCCATCGGCTTTCTCCTTTGGATTGGTCTCTAGATCCGGCGTTGGCCGCCGGTTGTGGACAGAACGTAGCACGCCACGTCCGCGAAGCCTACACCGAGCCCGGCGCGTGGCGCCGGACCCTTCCCGTCCGCCCATTTCCCTGCCACCTTTCGCACCCGCACAACAACCCACGAGCCCCAGCCATGGACCCCACCATCGCCGCCCTCGCCAAAGCCGCAGGCCTGGACAAAGCACTCGCGCAATTCCCCGAGGATATCGAAGCCGCCGCCACCCAGGCCATGGGCCACGCCGGGGTCGTGAAATACCCCACCGGCCCGGCCGCCGAACCATGGCCTCCCATGCAAGCGGAGTCCGCGCTGTGACCGATCTCCATTGGCTCTCCGCCACCGACATCGCCAAGGCCTATGCCGCCCGCTCTCTGTCCCCGGTGGAACTCACGACGGCGTTGCTGAAACGTATCGACTATCTGCAACCCAAACTTCACGCCTTTATCCGCCTCGATGCCGGCGCCGCGATGGAGGCCGCCAAAACCGCGGAAGCCGAACTCGCGAGTGGCCGGTCCCGCGGGCCGCTGCACGGCATCCCGGTCGGCATCAAGGACATCATCGACGTCTCCGGTCTGCCGACGACGGGCCATTCGAAAATCCTCGTCGATAACGTCGCGAAACAAGACGCCGCGTGCGTCAGCCAACTCCGCAAAGCCGGTGCCATCATTCTGGGCAAACTCAGCACCCACGAATTTGCCATCGGCGGTCCGAGCTTCGACCTGCCGTTCCCCCCCGCTCGCAATCCCTGGAACCCGCGGCACCATCCCGGCGGCTCATCGTCCGGTTCCGGCGCGGGCGTGGCATCGGGGATGTTCCCGCTGGCGTTGGGCACCGACACCGGCGGCTCGATTCGCAATCCCGCCAGCGTTTGCGGGATTGTTGGACTGAAGCCGACCTACGGCCTCGTCAGCCGCCGCGGCGTCTTCCCGCTGGCCTTCACGCTGGACCATGTCGGCCCGATGACCCGCACCGTCGCCGACAACGCGCTGCTGCTGGAGGCCCTGGCCGGGCACGACCCCAAAGACCCCGGCAGCGCCGCGACGAAAACGAACAACTTCAGCCGCGGGCTTGACCGCGGTGTACGCGGCTTGCGCGTCGGGTTCATCCGCCACTTCCACGAAGTCGACATCCCCGCCCACCCCGATGTCACCGCCGCTCTGGAAGACGTCGAGCGTATCCTGGAAGCCGAGGGCGCCCTCGTTGAGACCATCAAACTTCCAAGCCTCACCGAATTCGCCGGCATCAACCGCGTCATCCTTTGCTCGGAGGCCTGGTCGATCCACGCCCCCTGGCTGCGCGACCGTCCCGGCGATTACGGGGCGCTCGCCCGCCGCCGCCTCCTGCCGGGTGCCTTCATGACCGCCGGCGAATACATCGGCGCCCAACGCCGCCGCGCGGAGCTGATTGCCGCCGTGAACGACAAGCTCCGCGATTACGACGTGCTGATGTGCGCCAGCTCGATGGACCCCGCCAGTGAGATCGAGGACGCAGTGGAAACCGCCCGCACTTATCCGCGCCAGGCCCGCGTCCCGTTCAACGTCACGGGCCATCCCGCGCTGGCGATGATGTCCGGCCTGTCCGGCAACGGCCTCCCGGTTTCGGTGCAATTCGCCGGCCGGTATTTCGAGGACGCAACGGTGCTTCGGGTGGCCGCCGCGTACGAAAAAGTGGCGGGTTGGCACGAGAAACATCCGCCCATCTAAAAGGACGTTGCATGAACGGACCGGCCTCGCGGGTGTTTTTCTCCCAACGCCTGCGCCTGCATTACGTCGATTGGGGTAATCCGGAAGCGCCACCGTTGTTGTTGGTCCACGGCGGACGCGATCATTGCCGCAACTGGGATTGGGTCGCCCAGGCGATGTCGGACGAATATCACGTCATCGCGCCGGATCTGAGAGGGCATGGCGACTCGCAATGGTCCGATTCGGGCCATTACACGATGGCCAACTACATTTACGACCTCGCGCAATTAATTCATCAACGGAACCTCGCGCCGCTACGCATCGTCGGCCATTCCCTCGGCGGCAATGTCGCACTGCGCTACACGGGCATCTATCCCGAACATGTCTCCCACGTCGTCGCCATTGAGGGCCTGGGTCCAGGCCCCAAATCCCATGCCGAGGCAGACCGCAAGCCGATCGCCGAACGCATGCGCGCCTGGATCGACGAGCAGCGCGCGTACGCCGCCCGCGCACCGCACCGCTATCAGACATTGGAAGCAGCCCATGCCCGGATGCGGGAGGCAAACGCTCACCTCACAGCGGAGCAAACCCGTCACCTGACCGAGCACGGAATAAACCAGAACGAAGACGGCACATATAGCTGGAAATTCGACCAGTACGTGCGCCTGTGGCCCGCCTACGACATGTCCCGCGAGGCTATCGCCCACTTATGGGCCCGCATCGTCTGCCCTACCCTGCTGGTTCATGGCCTTGACTCCTGGGCCAGGGCGCCAGCGCAGGATGGGCGGATCGATTATTTCCGGAACGCCCGCGCTTTACCGGTGGCTGGCGCCGGGCATTGGGTCCACCACGATCAACTCGACGTCTTCCTGCGGGAGGTGCGGGCATTCCTTCGATCCAGCTCCGGATCGATCTGACCTTCGCGCGGACGGCGACGGCGGCGAAAAGCGGCCCGTTCAGTGTTTACCTGGATGTCTCACCATGCGACACCTCCCGAATCGAGGCAACCTCCGAGCCATGACGCCAGAAACGATTCGGTCCGACAGCTCAACAGACGCCGCGCAGTGGGATGTCACCACCACGAGGCGGTATGCCGCCGCATTGGCATGGTGGGTCAGCCTGGCCTCACTCGGTCTGATCGTCTGTCTCTGGCTCGCAATCCTGGTGTCCATTTGGTCCGCGCGGGATGCGGCGCTTGGCCGGGCCACCTCCTCTGCCAGCAACCTGAGCGCCGCGTTCTGCGAAGAAGTCAGCCGCACGTTGACCACGGTGAGCGCCGCCATGGACCTGACCGCGCGTGAAATCAGTGCTGACCCTACCGGCTTCCAGCTCAATCGCTGGGCCGAGGAAGTTCCCGCTTTGGCGCGCCCGACGATGTCCGTGACCTTGATCGGACCGGACGGACGGATAATTTCCACCTCCATCAAGCCCGCCACCATAGGCGTTTATCTCGGCGATCGTGAGCATTTCACCGTTCATGCGACGAACCCGAATACGGGATTATTCGTAGGCGTACCCCTGATGGGCCGCGTATCCGGGCGAGTGACGATTCAGGTCACGAAGCGGGTGAACGACGCCGCGGGCCGTATGATCGGCGTTCTGGTGTTCAGCCTGGCACCGGACGATCTGACCGATTTGCACCGTTCGGTGAACATCGGACCCAAAGGCATGATCGCGCTGGTGGGCCTGGATGGAAAGCTCCGCGCGCGGTTCGGTCACACACCGGACGGAACGCCCGCGATCCTCGGGGGCCCGTGGCCGCTGACGCTGGACCAGGCGGCGGCGGACGGAGTGATCCGCTCCGACGCGGTCGACGCGGTATCCCGGATTTATTCGCTGCGCCGATTACCGGGCTATCCACTGTTCGTCGCCACTGGCCTCAGCCTCGACGATGAAATATCCGAGGCACGCACCCACGCGGTCCTGGTAATCGGGATCGGTATCGCCGCCAGTGTGCTGCTGGCCGCCCTGAACCTTCTGCTTGTGCGGGAGATTCGCCGTCGGAGCCAGCGCGAACTGGAACTCAAGCGCGAGCACGCGGCCCTGATCGGCGCCCGAGCCGAATTGCTGGCGGAGCAAGGCAAACTCGCGGCGGTAAACCAGGAACTCCTGATCAGCAGCTCGCGGGCTGAGGCCGCCAATATCGCGAAGTCCCAGTTCCTGGCCCAGATGAGCCACGAACGGCGTACCCCGTTGCACGCGGTCATCGGATTTTCCGAGCTGATCGCCCACCATGTGGCGCCGTTGCCCTCAGCTGGTCAGATCGGCGGCTATGCCCATGACATCATGAAATCCGGCCGCCATTTGTTGGAACTGATCAACTCGATCCTCGATTTGTCCAAGGTTGAGGCCGGCTCGACCGGCCTGGCGGAACAGGACGCGCGGCTGAGCGAGGTCATTCAGGACAGTGCGACAACCGTCCGTGAGCAGGCGCTGGAAGCGGGCGTTACGTTCAATACGAACCTGCCGATGGAATTGCCCAGTGTGCATGGCGACATCACGAAGCTGCGGCAGATTTTCATCAATCTTATGTCCAACGCGGTGAAATTCACACCACGGGATGGATCGATGACCGTATCGGCGCGGCGGGAGCCGGACGGCGGGATCACCGTGATGGTCGCGGACACCGGCATTGGCATGACCGAGCCGGAAACCGCGATTGCGATGGAGCCGTTCGGCCAGGTGGAGAACTCGCTCGCCCGCTCGTACGAGGGCACCGGCCTTGGTTTGCCGCTCGCCCGCCGGATGGCTGAACTGCACGGCGGGAGGCTGACGCTGCGGAGCGTCAAAGGAGTCGGAACCACGGTGGAGGTTTGGCTACCCGCGAGCCGGATCGTTTGGCCTGATGCCGTGCGGGAAGCCGAGGAGACGCCGTCGGCGTCTGAGTGAGGCTACCCGCCAGCCTGACGGTTGTCAGCGCTTTCGCGGGTAGGATCTCAGTTTGATTTTGATACGGGGAGGAAGTCCTAAGGCGACGCCCAAAGATAAACGCTTCGATCGGACTCCACCCTCCCCTCGTCATGGTTCGGCTCGACCGGACCATCGGTCGCGGTACAGTGCCGCTTCGGATGGTCCGGTCGAGCCGAACCATGACGTGGAAAGGAAGGCGGCGCGACTCGGTAGTCTTTGGGGGGTGCGAACCAAAGTTGTGCGCTCAAGCGGCGACGTCCAGTGACATTTCTGGGCGGTTGAAATTGGCATTTGCGGGCGGGTTGGCAGCGAGCCTCGCCCAATAGGCGTCCCAATCTCCGTTCAGGCGGTTGATCCGCAACGCGAGCA
>SHWL01000176.1 GCA_009693865.1 Acetobacteraceae bacterium
CCAGGCCTGAAAGGCCGGCTCACGCACTTTGCGCAAAAGTGTGGCCGATCAGACTCGGTCAGGCCTGAAACGACAGAGGACCAAATCGCGGGAACTGGCTCGGGACGGCCGGTTCAGAGACCGATTTTCCATAATGAGAACTGCTGGGCACCAAGGTGCCGGATTGGGTGCTGGAAGACCTGGGCGTGGAGCGGCTGAGCGGTGACGCGGATCGGGCGGGGGATCCGTTCGCATCGGATAGCGATCTGCCCGCGGGTCACCGCTCGGAACTCGCGGACTATCAGGGCAGTGGCTACGACCGGGGTCACATGGCGCCAGCCGCCGACATGAAATGGCGGGAAGATGCCATGAAGCAGAGCTTTCTGCTCTCCAACATGGCGCCCCAGACCGGCCGCGGCATGAACCGCGCCATATGGGCCAAGCTGGAAGAAACCGTCCGAGCCTGGGCCAAGGAGCGCGGCCGGGTCATCGTCGTGTCAGGTCCGATTTTCGGGCCCGGGCCGCGAACGATCGGTCCTGGAAAAGTCGAGGTCCCCGAGAGCTTTTACAAGATCGTGTTCGATCCAGGCCGCCGCCGCCTGATCGCGTTCATGATGCCAAACCAGGACCTGACCGGACACAAGATCCCGGAGTATGTCGTTTCGCTCAAGGACATCGAGGACAAGGTCGGGATCGACTTCCTGTCCGCGCTGTCCGCCCGCGACAAACGCCAGTTGGGTACGCTGAAATCACCGATGTGGCGCGTGGCCGGAAACTGAATCGCTCGCGGAAGACCGGGGGCGTTTTTCCACAAGGACGCGTCGAAACGCGCGAGGGCACGGTGAGCTCGATTTGGATCTGCTCAAGGTGGTCTGCTCGCCGGAAAGGTGCAAGCGCCATGACCGCCCGACAAGCGATACTAATGATACTCAAGAGACCGAATGGATACACCAGCATTTCTGAAGTGAAAGAATTCTGATGCTTTTGTAGGGTAACCTGCGGTCGCTCCCATCAACCTTCCAGCAAGGAGGATCGCATGCGAACCGGAATGAACCAGGCGCGAAAAATCACGCCGAAGGGGGTGCCTCCGAGTTACGGCCAGGTGATGCGCGGTGAAACGCCGTTGCTGGCCGCCGCCGAGGTGCCGGTGCTGGACTGGCCGGGGGATTTGTTCAACCGGCCAGGCGCCATGGCGGACGACCCGGCGGCTTATCAGTAAGCGTTTGAGCGTTCTTCGCCTGGCGGGCATTCCGCCGCGAGAAGGGCGCGACCTCGCTCACGGCACAGGTCATTATTTGGTTCATGATCGGTGCCAGGCGCGAGAGGATCTCGCGCGGCGACGCGACGATGGGCGATGTCGCCGCGGCAATGTCTGCGTATCGATCGCGGCATCATGGAACGCCAGTCGCGATCGACGTCACGATCGCGGACGCTCGGGACCGGGGCGTGTCAACCGATTTCCTGCCCGCGGACTTCAAATACGAAGACGATCCCGCCGCGGAATTCGAGGAGATCATATCGCCTGGAGTGCTGTTCACCGCGCCCGTTCACCCGGCGGGCGTTGGCACACAAGGCCCGCGGCGACCTCACTGATCACCCAGGATTGTACCCGTCATTTGGATCGAAGTCCGCGCGGGGTTGAAACCGGCGTGCGTTGAGAGTCCGGCATACCTTTGAATCGCTTTCGGGATATATTCCCCGCGGCTTGCCGCGTGCTTCCGATCTGATGCCTTGCTACCCCAATACCCCGCAGCTTGCCGCGGGGATTTTTTATTTCGAGTGTCCATTTCGGCTCCCGCGCGGACCGCGCCACGTGTCAATCCTCAAACTGACTGGTATGAAACAATGGCGGGCGCGATCCCGCCGCCGGAGAACCATCCACCGAGAGGATCCCTCCCCATGAGCCGCCTCGTCTACGTGCTGAACGGCCCGAACCTGAACCTCCTGGGCAAACGCCAGCCGCACATCTACGGCCATGAAACCCTCGCGGACATCGAACGCGATTGCCGGGCTTTGGCTGAGGATCTGAACCTCGAACTCCGCTTTCATCAAAGTAACCGTGAGTACGAACTCATCGATTGGATCCACGAGGCGCGGGAAACCGCGGGGGGTATCGTCATCAATCCCGCCGCCTTTACCCACACGTCGGTCGCCATTCTGGACGCGCTGAATACATTCGACGCGCCGGTGATCGAGATCCATATCTCGAACGTGCATAAGCGCGAGGAATTCCGCCACCACTCCTTTGTTTCGGGCCGCGCCGACGGGGTCATCGCGGGATTCGGGACGCAAGGCTATCAACTGGCACTGCGCCGGGTGGCGTTCCTGATGGACACGAAAGCCGCGTAGGGCCACGCGGATGACCCAGGTTTAATCGCCCCGAAAGTAGAACGTTCGCCAGGCCATCCCATGTGCTTCCTGGGCAAGACCCGCCCATGGAGCCCAACACATATGGATCGCACACGCCCTTGGCGCCGCACCGCGCTGGCCGCCGCGCTGCTCGCCAGCACAGCACTGACAGGCTTCTCGTTCCCGGCGCTGGCACAAACCGGCCCGGTCAATCCACCAGCGCAGGTGACACAGCACGCGATATTGCCGGACTTTTCGGAGTTGGTGGCCCGGGTGAAACCGGCGGTCGTCTCGATCACGACAACGTTCGGCGCGACCCAGGCCGAGGGACCGCGCATGCAACTGCCGTTCCCCTTCAACCAGATGGTGCCAAAAGGCGGCCCGCAGAGCGGCGCGCATCACGCCCGCGGTTCGGGCTTCATCATCCGGGAAGACGGGCTGATCGTCACGAATAACCATGTGGTGAAGGACGGCAACGCTGTCAGCGTGACGCTCGACGACGGCACCGAGCGCAAGGCCACCGTCCTCGGCGTCGATCCCCGCACCGATATAGCGCTCCTGAAGATCGAGGCCGGGAAGCCGCTGCCCTTCATTCAATTGGGCAACTCCCGCGAAGTACGGCCCGGGGAATGGGTCGTCGCCATGGGCAATCCCTTCGGATTGGGTGGCACCGTGACCGCCGGGATCGTGTCCGCCGTCAGCCGCGACATCGGCTCCGGCCCATACGATCAGTTCATCCAGATCGACGCCCCGATCAATCAAGGCAACTCCGGCGGGCCGTTGTTCACGCAGGAGGGCAAGGTCATCGGCATGAACACGGCGATCTTCTCGCCCACCGGCGGATCGGTCGGTATCGGTTTCGCCATCCCCTCTGACGTGATTCGCATGGTCACGAACCAGCTCGCCGCGACCGGCCACGTGACACGCGGCTACATCGGGGTCGCGACGCAATCGCTCACGCCGCCGATGGCGAAGGCGTTGCGTCTGCCTGAAGCGGTGGGCGCGTTGCTTGCGTCCGTCGAGTCCGGATCGCCGGCCGCCAAAGCAGGGCTTGAGGCGGGCGACGTGATCCAGGCGGTGAATGGCCAGAAAATCGCGACGCCCAAGGATCTCGCGCTGACCGTTGCCACCGTTCGCCCCGGCGACGAAGCGCGCTTCCATATTGTGCGCGAGGGACAGAATCGCGACGTATCGGTGCGGGTCGGTGAGCAACCGAAGGAGAAAACGGCCCAGGGACGGGCGGAGCAACCAGTTGCTCGCGGCCAGCTCGGCCTGGATTTGGCGCCGCTGACGTCCGAGGCGCGCGAGCAGTTGGAGGTGCCAGATGGCCTGAACGGCGCCGTCGTGCGCGCGGTGCGTCCCGGCTCCCCGGCGGATGAAGCGGGTCTCCGGCCCGGGGACGTCATCGTGGGGGTGGGGAACCAAAAGGTCGGGTCACCGTCGGACGTGACAAAGGCGATTGGATCGGCGTTGAGCGGCAAAGACCATGCCGTGGCGCTTCGGGTGCTGCGCGACGGCGCGGTTGGGTTCGTCGGCGTGGCGGCCGGGGACCCGGCGGGCTGACTCGCCTCGCCGCGTGAAGGCCAACCCACGGTCCGGCGCGGTGTTCGCCTTGCTGGCGATCGCCGGCAAGGCACCACTTGTGGTCGGCTTGCCATTCGCCTGCCGCGCGCGTGAGATACGAGAATGCCTCGACACGTTTTCACGGTTCTTGGGGTGCTGGCTATTTTTTTGTCCGGCTCATCCCGGGCGGAAGTCCTGGATGTCGCGGCATTTCTTGCCCACCCGCCGGATCCGGGTCCGGTAACGATCGCCGCATACGCCACCAGTATTTACGCCTGCCCACCCTGCCCGGAGGGGGCGCAGTGCAAACCCTGCATCGGCGATCATATCCTGACTTCCGACTCCCCCGGACCCGTGGTCACGGGCGGCCTGATGATATTTTGTGAGCGGGCGAAGTCATCCGAATTCACGCCCAGCCGGCGCTATCGGTTCGATGCCGATCCGCGAACGGTACGGCAAAAGGATCCGTTCGTTGGCGACATTCATCTGAGGGCGGCGCAGCTCCTCACCCAGCCATAAGCGGTTCGCGTTGGCCGTGGCGGAGTGCGCGGATTTATCCCCGGCCAGGGAAGATCACCTCCCACGGGGATGATTCCTTGGAGATGTCGGTCGTCACCTCGATCAAGGTCGGCGCGTTTTCCGTCAACGCCTCCGTCAGCGCGCCTCGCAGTCCCTCTGCGTCGGACACCCGCCAGGACCGGACGCCGAACGCTTTCGCATAAATCTGGAAATCCGGATTGCTGAGTTCCGAGCCGGATTCCCGGCCGTCGAACAGCCGCCGCTGATCGCGCAGAACGTTGCCGTAGGAGCCGTTGTTAAAGACGATGGTCACCAGGTTGATCCCGTAACGGACCGCGGTCGCCAGGTCGGAGCCGCCGAACAGGAACCCGCCATCGCCGGTCACCGCCACGACCGGGCGGTCCGGCTGACCGACCTTCACGCCAAGCGCGGTTGGAAATCCCGCGCCGAGCGTGCCGGAGAAACCGGATGTGATCAGCGTCCGCGGCTCATGGAACGGAAAACCGAACCACGAGACGTAGCCGACCTGGGTCATTTCGTCGCAAAGGATCCCATTCTCCGGCAGCACATCGCGAATGACCTTCAGAAACGACATCTGGGGTTGCACCGTGTCCAGCGCCGCCCAGGATTCCGCCTTCGCCGAAGCGATCGCGGCCGCGCGCGCGGTGTCGGACCGTGGCGACACCGCGGCGGTCAAGGCCCGCGCGCCATCGGCGGCGTCGGCGACGATCGGCACATCGGCGCGCAGCCGGTGCATCTCCGCCGCGTCGATGTCGATCCGAGCCAATTTCGTGCCCGCCGGCATGCCACCCCAGCGTCCGGCGGGCACATCCAGGCGCGTGCCGATGCCAATCAACAGATCGGTCGTGGGCCAAAGCTTCAACGCGGCGGGCACGGTCAGGCCCAGAGCATGCCGGTCATCGACAATCCCCTTGCCGCCCCGGAACGACACCACAGGCGCGCCGATCTTTTCCGCCAGGGCAAGGATCTCGCGTCCAGCATGCAGCGCCCCGCCGCCGACCCAGATCATCGGCGCCTTCGCCCCGTCCACCAGCTTCGCCAGCGCGGCGATCCGTTCCGGGTCCGGCATCGGGTTGGGCAGCGGCGGTAGCGGGTCCATCGGCGTCACCTCGGCGGCGCTGGCGAATTGTTCCCACGGCATTTCCAACGAGGCGGGGCCGCGACGGCCCGACATCATCTCCTGAAACGCGCGCGCCACTTTGATTGGCGCTTCCGACGGATGGTCGATGCGGTCGGCGTGTTTCACCAGCGTCTTCAGGGTCGCGAGCTGGTCTTTCATCTCGTGCAACTGGCCACGCTGCCGGCCGATCATCGCGCCTGGCACCTGGCCGGTGACGCACAGCACCGGCGCGTTCACCCCCCAGGCCGTGACCAGCGCGGCGGCGGTATTCATCGCGCCGGGACCAGGGACGACGGAATAGGCCGAGGGCCGCCCGGTGGCGCAGGCATACCCCAGCGCCATATAGGCGGTGGTCTGTTCGTGCCGGGCATTGATCAGCCGGATTCGGTTTGAATTGCGGGCGAGCGCGTCGAACAGACCATACGTCTGCACACCAGGCAGGCCGAATATCGTATCGATCCCGTGGCGGATAAGGCCGTCGACGATGGCTTCCCCACCGGTCATGCGCGGCATGGCTCACTCCCTTGCGTGTCAAACTTTGCTGAACCTGCCACACCGCCGCGGCCACGCGAAGCGGGCGGGCGGGCGGGAACCCGCGAGCGGACGGTGCCCGGCCCGATCGGGCGATCCGCCCGGCGATGATGGCTGACACCGAGGATCGGCGCGGCAGGCCGAACGTTCCTGGCAAAACGCTCGGCTCGAAACGCTTCGGTTTTCGGCCGGACGGTTCGATAACACGCGCGAAACGTGTATTTGGCAATTCAATCCCGGATCAGTATACAGGATGTCGAGACGTTTGAGAGGCGACAGCGAAATGCGACAGCTGTTTCTACCGATGCGAATCTGGGACCTGCCCACGCGGTTGTTCCACTGGGTTCTCGTTGCCCTTGTGTTGACATCCTGGATCAGCGCGAAATTGAACGTGATGCCGCTGCATGTACTGAGCGGCCTCAGCATCATGACCTTACTGATCTTCCGCCTCATCTGGGGGATCATTGGAAGCGATACGGCCCGATTCACCCATTTCCTGAAAAGCCCGGCAGCGGCGATTCGTCACCTGTTGGCCCTAACCCGGCGCGAACCGGACACCGAGGTGGGCCACAACGCGGCCGGCGGGTGGATGGTACTCGGCTTGCTTGGAATTCTCTCGGTGCAGGTTGGAAGCGGTCTTTGCGCGAACGACGACGTGATGACGGAGGGGCCGTTGGCGCTGATCGTCGGGAAGGATCTAAGCGACTGGCTCACCCATATCCATCATCTGAATTTCGTTCTGATTGAGATCGCGGTCGTGTTGCACGTCCTGGCGATCGTCACGTACCGGGTGCTGAAGGGCCACAACCTGTTGTTGCCGATGATCACCGGCAGAAAGCGTTTGCCCGGTGCGACGGCCGCGCCCCGGATGATGCATCCCATGTTGGGTTTGGCGGTTTTCGTGCTGTCCGCGGCAGTCGTGGTACTGTTCGTCCGGTCGGTATCGTGACCCGGTCCGAGTGCTCCGGCGATTCATCCCTTGCCGATCCACCGTGGCCGGGACGAACCCGGCCACGAGGAAAAGCCCACCAGACTTACTTCAGGCGATAGGCATTGTGGCAGGCGCCGCACGCGTCGCCGACTCCCTTGACAGCGATCACGACCGCGGCGGCATCCCCGGCCTTGGCGGCTGCCGCGAGCACTCCGCCCGCGGTCGAAAGCGCCATCGAGGCTTTCTGGAACCCAGCCATATCGGACCAGATCGCCGGCGCGGCCTTGGTGGCGCCTTTGTCGCTGCCCGCCGGGAACAGCGTCGGGAATACCTTGCCCCAACGCTCAATCGCCTTGCCCGCGCCTTCGAGCGTCTTGACGTCGCCGTTAGCGGCGACCACCGCCCGCACCCCGCCGAACGTTCCGGAGAGCAAGCCGAGGCCAGCCTGACGTGTCTGGATCGGATCGATCCCCTGGGCGCTCGCGGCGCCGCAAGCGGCCAAAACCAAAACCGTCACCAAAGCGAGTTTTCTTGTCATCCTGAAACCTTCCCTTGAACTCCGTTGAAGCCCAGCCCATTCACGTTACCGTCAGTCATCATACAGTCAATCGGTACCCCAGCAGTTCTCATTATGGAAAATCGGTCTCTGAACCGGCCGTCCCGAGCCAGTTCCCGCGATTTGGTCCTCTGTCGTTTCAGGCCTGACCGAGTCTGATCGGCCACACTTTTGCGCAAAGTGCGTGAGCCGGCCTTTCAGGCCTGG
>SHWL01000177.1 GCA_009693865.1 Acetobacteraceae bacterium
TTTCCGGCGTTCATGAGTGAGCCCTCCCCGGACAAGGGTCGGGCAAACCGCCACCAACTTCAAACCGACACCACCCAAAATCGTCGAAAAACCGTTATAGGTCAGACACTTCGGAACGGTTCGTTCGGAAAACTCCGGACAGTAGTGTTGTAGTACCTCAGTCCGCCGCGACAGGAAGCGTCCATGCCCGTTCGTCCATCACGTTTGCTTATCGTGTCGATTTGCCTTGGACCGATGGCGGCGGCGGCCAGGGCCGAACCACTGGACGACCCTTCACACACGATAACCATTCAGTGGGAAAACGATTCGACCCGCCCAGGATCGGATGGTTACTACACCAATGGCGCTCGCATCGCGTACACGTCGCCCACCGGTCAGGTGCCTGGCGTCCTCGCCTCGCTCGGTCGGGCACTTGTAGGGGAAGGACAGCAACGGTTCGCGGTGGAACTTTCACAGAACATGTTCACCCCGTTCTTTACGAAGCCCGTTAATCCACCCCGGAACGATCGTCCTTATGCCGCGGTGCTGATGGGTACGCTGTCCTTGATCCAGGACACCGATGCCACCCGGACCGCCCTCGCCCTTGGCCTCGGCGTCATCGGTCCCGCGGCCCTGGGCCGGGAAGCCCAGAATGGCTTCCACGGCCTCATCAGTCAGGGCCCCATCAATGGCTGGGGCACACAGCTCTCGAACCAGCCGGTGATCCAGCTCACCGCGGATCGCACATGGCGAGTGCCGTTAGGCGGGATCGGCGGGTTGGAGGTCGACGTGTTGCCATCGATGACGGCCGCGGCCGGGACCTTTCGGATTTATGCCCAGGCGGGCGGGACGGTGCGAATCGGCCAGGGACTGCGGTCGGATTTCGGCGCGCCAAGGATCAGGCCCGGCCTGACCGGGACCGACGCCTACACACCGGTGCAACCCTTCGCCTGGTATGTGTTCGCCGGGGCCAACGTGCAGGTGGTCGCCTGGGACGAGACGCTCGACGGACTACCGTTCAGTAACAGCCGCCGCGTCAACGCCTCGCCCTTCGTCGGGGAGTTTCAGGCCGGTATCACCCTGATGGCCTGGGGCGCCCGCCTGACGGCCATGCAGGTGCTCCAATCGAACGAATTCCGGGGCCAGCGCAACGGTCTGTTCCAGTTCACCTCGCTGTCCGTGTCGGTAAAGTTCTGATCAGGCGTTCGCGCGGGACGCCTGATCGAACTCAGCCTCGGTGATTCCCAGTTGCAACGCCGCGGCGCGGATATCGCCCCACGAAGTTTCATCGACCTCGATCCCCTGGGCCGCCCGGCGGGCGGCGGACAGGCGCTCCGGCTCACCCGGCGTCAGCACCTCCGCGACGCCTGGCGCGGGTTTGGCGGACTTCACGTGCGCGCGGGTGGCGCCGACCGAGGCGGCGATCGCAACCGGATCGCCGATCTTCGCCAGGTCGATAATGATCGCCAGCATCGAGTTCAGCACGCCTCCCTTGGCGTGCTCATGCGCGGCCTGACCGCCGGCGACGGCGGTGGCCATGATCTCGCACATGACCGCGAGGCCAGAGCCTTTATGCAGACCGAAGGATTTCAGCGCGCCAAGCCTGTCGCGGATGAACCCGGTGGGATCGTTGGTGGGGGCGCCATCGGGGTCGATCAGGCTGTCGTCGGGGACGGGGATACCTTTGTTATAGGCGACGCGCGCCTTGCCGGCCGCGATGGTCGTGGTCGCCATGTCCAGCAGCATCGGCTTGCCGTCCGGGCCCGGGACCCCGACGGTGAACGGGTTGGTGCCCAGTCGAGGCTCGGCCGCGCCGTATGTGGCCTGCACGTCGTGATGGTCCGCGACATTGACGAAAGACGTGAAGGCACAACCCTGGCTGGTCGCCAATTCGGCGTAGGTGCCGATGCGCCCGACATGAGCCGAGTTGCGCAACGCCAACACGCAGGCGCCGTGTTCCTTGGCCTTGCCGATGGCGCGGCGGACCGCGTCGGCCGCCATGCGTTGGCCGTAGCCGCGTTTCGCGTCGACCACGAGCAACGCGCCGGCGTCCAGCACGGTTTCCGCCTGTTGGTTGGGGACGAGCAGTCCGTCGCTCAGCAGCCGGACATAGGTCGGCAACATGCCAACACCGTGCGAGTCATGGCCCGCGAGATTTGCGCGCACCAGATGATCGGCGACTTCGGCTGCTTCGGCCTCATCGCTGCCCATGCGGCGGGCGATGAGGTGGGTGACGGCGCGGAGGGCGCCGGGCTGGAAGGTGAGCATGGGAGGGGGATTAACCTGGGCGTGGTGTGATTGGGTAGAGGAGACAAAGCATGGCCGCATCCCCTACCGGCCCCGTCCTTTGCCGGCCCCGTCCTTTACCGGCCCCGGCCTTTGCCGGCCCCATCCTTTACCGGCCCCGTCCTTTACCGGTACGTCGACAGCAAATAATGCACCAGCGGATTGTCCTTCGCGGGGTCCATCAGATGGCGGAAATGCCGCGACGCCCGCCCCATCGAACGCCGCCGCCAATCCGCCGGGTCGAACCGGGGCGAGGGCGAAAAATCCTCGGTCAGGCCATTGACCAGGAACCGCGCGAAGGGATCCCGGCCGGGCCGGACTGTCTCGCCCTTCTGGGCCGCGTACCAGATCGGGTCGAAAAATTCGTTGGGCGACACCTTGCCCTCCCGCCGGTGCGCGAGGAAATGCGCCAGCGCGGCCAGCTCCTCAGGCACGTCGTATTGCGCCCGGTACCAAACAGGATCGAAGAATACGATCGGGCGCCGCCCTTCCGCCTCCCCCAGCAGCAAATAATGTGCCAGCGGGTTTACCCCTAGCTGGACCACTTCGGGGTTGGTCGCGGCGTACCAGCGGCAGTCGAAATAAAAATTCGGCTGCCGGTTCTCCCGCCAGCCGAACGCGCAATAATGCCGCAGAAGATCGGTGCCTGACGCCAGCACATCCCCGCTGTGCAGCGCGTAGTAGTTGTCGTCGAACAAACCCTCGTCCCTGAGCGCCAGGTAATCGGCGGGCTCATCGCCGATGCTCAGGAAAATATCGTCCGCGATTCCCGTCAGCCGCCGCTCCGGCAGCCCGAGCGCGGGCCACATCTCGGCGCATGGCGCTACCGTGCGCGCGCGCCGCCGCCGCAAGAAATCCGCGAGCGCCGAATATTTCGCGTTCAGGTTGTAAGTCGCGCGATACCAGGCAGGATCGAAATTGGGGGACGGGCGGAGTCCCTGGGCCTCGCCGATGGAAACATAATGGAACAACGGATGCTCATGCGCGGTAAGGCCATGCGTGGCGCGATACCAGACCGGGTCGAACCAGGGATTTGGCGCCCGATCCTCCCGAGCGCCATGCGTGACATAATGCCGTGCCGGGCTCATCCCCGCGTCGTCGGCATCCGGGTAGCGCCGCCGGTACCAAACCGCGTCGAACAGACCAGTGTCCTGGATCGACCGAATGTCCTGGCCGATCGCCCGGAAGGCGGCATGGTCCGGCGAGGCCTCCAGGGCCATCCGCAGCTCCCGGATGGGAATGCCCCGCAACAATTTGCCTGCCCACTCGGCTCGCTCCGCGGAGGATGGCACGCGGTCGACAAGCTCCTGAAAGACCTCGAACACCGCCGCGTCCACTCCGTCGCGCGGCGCCGTTCCTGGGACCGTACCCGGGACCGCCTTTGCCTCTCGAGTCGTAATGTCCCTCACAGTCTTCCCCACATGGTCTCCGTGATCGTAGAGTGGACAGGTTCGGCGCGGCGGCAACCCCGCCAGAAGCGAGCGGCCACCGGATGGGTGTACGAATTTTGCTATCTATGGTTGCATATGTCTGAAACCGGGACTAAACGAAGACCGTATCCCAACGGGGAACCAGGGGCCACTCCAATTTTGGCCCGCGGATTGATATCCGGCGCCCATGTTAGTCAACAATGGAGACCCGCATTGCATTTTTCCTGGCCTTTGACGGCGAAGGGTTGACCCGGCATGGCCGTGCGCCCCAGAATCGTAAGAACGGTGATCGATCACGAAGACTGGGACGATGTCACGCGCGATGAGATCGATGATGACGACGATGTCGATTCTGACTTTGACGAGGCGACCTATCTGCGCGCCTTCCCAGATATCGCCGAGGCCGTAAGGCGCGGCACGCTCGCCTCCGGGCTGGCGCATTTCCGCCTTGCGGGCCGGACCGAGGGGCGGCTGGAAAAGGCCGAATACCTTGCGCTGAGCCAGACCCATGCCGGCCCGGCGTCCCCGCAGGTCGCGCTGGACACTCTGACCATATCCCCGTCCGGATCGACGCTGATCACCGGATGGAGCGATGACCGGTTCGACCAACTGACCGAGGTCGATCTGGAGACGCGCGCGGACAGCCGGCATAATTGGATGGCCTTTCCGCGCCTCGCGCGCGGCGACGTCGAGCGCACACTTGAAACGCCCGCGCGTCACAAGTTCGGCTTTCTGCTGGTCGCCGCGCCTATCGGAGGCAATGCCGCGCCGCCGATCGACCCTCGGGCAGCCAACGCGCCCGTCTTCCGGTTCGCGAGCGGTGCGGAGACCCGGCTGCACCGGGTTCCGGTGGTGGCCAGCGACGCCGATCTGCGCGATCTGGCCCTTGCCGCCCTTCCCACCGCCGCCGCCGGGGAACTGGACCCCGAGGTGATTTACAGCATTCTGGATCAGCATGTTGGCGTGCAGATCGCCGCGATCAACCGGCTGATCGTCGACCAGCAGAGGTCAAGACGCCTGATATCCCGGACCGGTCCCTCGCGCGGCCGGTATCGCGGCACGATCGTTACGACGCTGCGCGCCGGCGCCGATCAGATCGTGCCTCGGCTGGCTCTGACCGCCGGTGGGGCGGGCGCGGAAGATTACGAATTTGTCGTGGTCGTCACGAACGCCGATCAGTTTGAGGCCGCGTCGCGCGCCGCGCGTGTCGCGGATGCGACGCTTGGTCTGTCGCTGACCCTGATCCTGCAACCGGGTGGCGATCCGGCCGGCTTTGGGGAGGATGCCGCCGTCGACGCGGCTCGCTCGGACCGCCTGATTTTCATGGATCACAACGTCATTCCCCGCGATCTCGACTGGGCCGCGCATCATACCGCCCTGCTGGACCGGGCGCCGATCACCCAAACACGGTTGTTCGGAGGCATGTTGTACCGCCCGGACGGTGCGCTGTCGCACCGCGGATATTACTTCGATCGGGAAACATCCCTGCTGACGCGGCCGAACGATGTCCCGTACCAGGCCAACACGGTCAGGCTGAACAGACTGGTGCAACCGTCCCGATCCGGGCCCAGGCCGGGACCGGTCGTCGGCGTGCCAGGAGCGTTCCTGTCCATCGATCGGCGATGGTACGAGACTCTGGGCGGTTTCACCCGGCATTATTCCCGTGCCGCCTTCGAGGACATCGATCTCTGCCTGAGAAGCCTGAAACTTGGCTTTCCGGCCTGGGTCCACCCTTTGCCGATGTGGCATTTCGAGCGGCGGCCGCCTTCCCGGCCCGAGCCATCGAAGGGCGGTGCGATTCTGAACGCCTGGCTGCTGCATCGCCAGTGGGACGCCATGATCGTGCCCGACCTGATTGGCCTCAACCCAACGCTCCCCGGTGGCGGGAACTGACGGCATGAACGCGCCGTGTAAGGTTCTCCTGATCAGCCTCGGTCATCCAGACCTGGTGCCAGGTGGATCGCCGGTTGTGTGCCAGGAGCTGTTCGACGAACTGCGGACCCGGGACGATATCGAGTGTCACATGCTCGCCGCCGTGGATCGGGAATCCGGCGATGTGCATCAGCCCAAGGAGGGGATTACCGGGTTCGACGGCCGGGATGGCGTGTATTTGCTCCACCAGACCGACCACGATGCGTGGCTGCACCGGAACAACGAACCAATGCTGGTCGAATCATTCGTCGCGTTGCTACGAACGATCGAACCGGATGTCGTGCATTTTCATCATTTCCTGTCCGTCGGAGCGGACCTGATCGGGACGGTGCGGCGGACGCTCCCGTCGTGCCGGATATTGTTCACGTTTCACGAATTCGCCGCCATCTGCGCGGCCGACGGGCACATGGTCCGGCGCACCGACCAGTCTTTGTGCGAGCGCGCGAGCCCGGTGCGTTGCCACCAGTGCGTGCCCCAACGGTCGACCGACGATTTCGTGCTCCGGAAACTGTGGCTGGAACAGCAGCTGCGCCACGTCGATCGTTTCACCTGTCCCAGCCATTTCATGATCGAGCATTACGTGAACTGGGGTCTTCCCCGCGACCGCATCAGTCATGTCACCAATGGCCAACGCTCCCGCGTCGTTCGCCCGATCCTGGCGCCCCCTGACGGTCAGCGGAAACGCTTCGGTTTCTTTGGTCAGTTGCACGATGACAAGGGCGTGCATGTGCTGCTACGGGCCGTCACTCTGCTGCGCGAGGAAGGCTTCAACGGGTTCCGCGCCGATATCAATGGCGGCGGCATTCAGCATGCCTCGCACCCGATCCGTCGCGAAATTGAGGCGTTTCAGGAGGCGGAACGGCAACGCCCGCCCGCCGAACGCATTGTTTCATTCAATGGTCCATACAGCCTCGATCAGATCCAGTCGCGCATGATGCGGGTCGATTGGGCGATCGTTCCCTCCGTCTGGTGGGAGATATTTGGTCTGGTCATCTCAGAAGCCTGGATGTTTGGCAGACCCGTCATTTGCTCCAACGCCGGCGGGATGGCCGAGCGGGTAACACACGAGGTGGACGGGCTGCACTTTGAGATGGGCGATCCGGCCTCGCTCGCTGCCGCGATCAAGCGGGCCTGCCTGGAGGACGGGCTGTGGCAACGTTTGCATGATGCGTTGCCGGAGCCACCGTCGCGGGCGGCGATGGCGGACGGGTACCTCGCGCTCTATCAGGCGGAAGACGCGCTGGCGTCATAAGGCCGCCAATACGTCACGCTGACGGTTTGTTTGATCCGCGGCCACGAACAACCAGGTCGGGGTCATGGCGAAACGGCTAACCGCGATATATCCGAATTCCAACAGCACGGCGGCGGTCGCGCGAAATTCGGGCGCGGTTCCCGCCTCGATCATGATGTCGGGCCGCCACCGGCGGATCAGTGCCGCGGCGCCTCGCAGAAGCGGGATTTCGCCGCCTTCGACATCTACCTTCATCAGGCCTACCGGGCCCGGGATGGTATAATCGTCCAGGCGCCGGACGGCGGTTTCCCCGATGCCGCTGGTGAAGCGCGTCGCGCCGAGGTTTCCGGGCGGCCCAGAGTGCAGCGTGCCAGTGCCCTCGTGGTCGCCAAGCGCACAGCAATGCGCGGATATCCGGCCATCGAGGCCATTGGCGGCGATATTGAGTTCCAGCAACGTATGACTTGGGGGATACGGCTCGAACGCTTCAACCTGAGCATTCAGGATCGCGGCGAAGAAGATGGCATGATTGCCGATATTGGCGCCGGCATCGACGATGATGGTGCCCGGCAGAAACCGCTCCCGGCATTTCATGAGGACATCGATTTCGTAAAATGTCCGCGTGCCGCGGATCGCCATCGCCAGATGATCGGGAGCGGGATGGGTCCACAGTTCGATACGCCGGCCCAGGAACTCAAAAACGTTCTTTTGCATGGCCGCACTTTAAGCGGTGAGTCTTAACGCATCGCTAAGGTGACGCCCAAATACTACCGCGTCAGGCCGGCATCCCCCCCCGATCGTCATGGCCCGGCTCGTCCGGGCCACCTATACCAGCACAGTGCCGCGACGGGTGGCCCGGACGAGCCGGGCCATGACGATCGGGGGAGGATGCCTGTCGACTCGCTTATTTCTGGGCG
>SHWL01000027.1 GCA_009693865.1 Acetobacteraceae bacterium
CCTCTACACATTGATGCAGGTGTTTTCGGTGACAGTATTTGAAAAGGCCTCGATAGAATCTGTGATTTCTCAAACAGCTGACAGTTCCGAACACGTCATGGACGATAACCAATTGAATTTATTCAGCTATTGACCGGACAATAGTGATCAGGTAGAAGGGAATCGCGAGGAACGACGCCGGAATGACATAAGTCAGCAGGGCGGCGTTGGTGACCAGCCAGCCGTTGCGGATACGCATCCGTCCCACCGAAAAACTTGTCATTGTCCCAATGACAAGTACAATCCCTGTCGTCATGACCGCGATATACACGCTGTTGCCGAACTGGTGCCAGAAATGCTCCAGGTACCAATAGCCCTGCGTGATGACGATCCAGAAGCTGGCGGCCGACGGTCGCGGTGGCCAGATATGCTCGCTGAACACGTCGCCGTTGGACTGGAACGCGAGCATCACCATGTTGTAGATCGGCGTGAGCGTCCATATCAGGACCACGACGCTAAACATCGCCACCATCGCGTTGGTCAGGTAACGCCGTCTCTGGGCGATGCGGCGCATTTGGATCGCGGGGCGCGCCACATAGGTGGCCGCGACCAAGCCGTTATCCGCGGTTGTCGTGCTCATATCTGCACCTCCGACGTGCGCAGCTTACGCATGAGGATGATCACCAGCGGGATCATCAGGGGCAGTGCCGACATCACCGCGGCCACGCCCAGTTCCGGCTTGCCCATGTCATAAGCGTTGCGGATGCCGAGTGTCGCCAGCACATGCGTGGAATTGGCCGGCCCGCCGCCGGTGACGAACGAGACGGAATTGAAGTCGCCAAGCAGGAAGACCGTCGCGAGCAACGTCAGGATCAAATAGAGATTGGCGAGCAGGGGGAATGTCACATAGGCAAAGCAACGGATGCCGGTCGCGCCGTCGACCTTGGCGGCGTCCCAGATATCCTGCGAGATCGACATTCTTCCGGCGAGCAGGATCACGGTCCAGAACGGCAACCATTTCCAGATGTGGGAGCAGACGGCCGAACCGAGGGCGAGCCAGCGATCATTGAGCCAGGACGGGCCCTCAACCCCGAAGAAATAGTATAACGCGTTGTTCATCAGGCCCCACTCGCCGTTCAGCAGCCAATGGATCGAGATGAACGTCGGCAGCGCCGGAATCGCCCAGGGCAGCACGAATATTACCAAAAGTGCCTTCATCCACCAACCCGGGCGCATGAAAAAGCCCGACATCATAAGCGCGAGGAACAGTTTCAGGTTTACCCCAAAGGCGATGAAGATCACCGTGTTGATCATTGTGTTCTGATAGATCGGATCGGAGAACAACTCGGTATATAAATGCGGGCTGCTGCCCATCCAGGCGCCGTAGAAAACGGGATAGACGACAAAGGCCAGGAACACCGCGATATAAGGAACGACGAAGGCGACGGCCCAGGTGAATTCGGAGCCGCGGAGGCGGCCCTGCCAATAGCGTAGCAGCCTACTCCGTTGGACAGCTGGGCGACGACCGAGTTCGATAACCGACGCGCTGTTCATGATCGCCCCTCAGCTTTGCACAATGGGGTATTTGGCGAAGATCTCCTCGACGCGCTTGAACGCCTTTTCAGCGGCCGCCTGCGGCGTCATCCCACCGGTCATGATGTCGATCCAGCCCGCGCTCCACACATGCTCGTTCTGCACCTGAGCGTAGGCCGGGTTGAAGACCCAGAACGCGGGGACTGTCGGCCCGATCAGGCCTTGCGTGACGTATGCCACCCGGTGCTGGTCCTTGGGGTCGAGCCACCAGGGATCGTTTTTCACGACCGACGGCATGCACGGAATGCTGCGCCCGAGGCCGGTTTTCAGTAACTCGTTGTTGACCTTCGGTTGGATCATGTATTTGAGGAATTCCTTCGCCACGGCCACGTTCTTTGCCCCTTTCGGGATCAGACCCATGCCATAGGTGGTCAAACTCGGAATCGGCTTGCCGTCGTTGTCAAGCGGCAGGCCCATCGTGACGATATCGTCGTAATCCTGCTTATTGTGAATGACCGCGACCTCGGTCGAGATCGTGCCGTCCAGATCCATGACGATTTGTTTGGCGTGAAAGGCGTTGTTGTCGTCGGCGTCGTTCCAGTTGATCGCGCCGGGCGGCACGAAGCCTTCCTTATAGGCGTTGGCCGGATAGGCCAGCGCCTTGATCGCCGCTTCGCGTACCTTCGGGTCGTCGAGGTGCAACTTACCGTCTTTGGTCACGATGCCCGTGCCGCCATAAGCGATCAGAAAATAATTGAACAAGCTGTTGGGATCGTTGCCGTTGGTGGTGACCTGCAGGCCGAGGCCATAGACTTTGCGCTCACCCTGGGCGCGCAACTTCCGCTGCACGTCCTTGAAAAAGTCATAATAGGCGTCCCAGGTCTTCGGGATGTCCTCCATCTTGAATCCGGCCTTCTCGACCAGCGGCTTCCAGACATGATTTGGCAACGCCGCGGTCAGATAGGGCACGCCGTAATATTCCCGGCGTTTTTCAACATTATTGTAGCAGAAGGCCGAAAGCATCGCGGTCTCGGTGAACTCCTTTTTTTGCGTTTCGATAACATCGGCCACGCTGAGCAGCCGGCCTTCCCACGCATAAAGCGCGACGAGTTCGTTTGGCGTGTTCTGGAACAAATCCGGGACAATGCCGGCCGTCACCGCCGAGACGATTTTCTGCCGCAACGGGGCATAGGGGATGATGCTGTACTCTATCTTATTGCCGCTGTCTTTTTCGTAGTTTGCGACGATCGCTTTGAAAGCGATGTCTTCTTCCTGGATGAAGCCCTGGGTCCACCACACGTTCGCGGTCGTGGCCGCGGCATTGGCGATGTAGGGGCGTGCCAAGGTTCCCGATGCAGCCAATCCAACGGATGCGCGCAGTACAGAGCGCCGAGCCATGTTTGCCATGGTCAGTATCCTTCCCTGTTCACCGCACGATCATGCCGCGGGTGTCGTTTGGTTGGTTTGAGACGTTAAGCTGAAGTCCGGGCGTCCGCAAGGTTAAATTTAGTTTATAATCGTCTTGGATGTCAGTTTTCTCCCGACATTGTCAGGATTAATGGAAGTCCCATGTCGAATCTCCCGGACAAGCACGGTCGAGCCCAAGGCCCGGTCAGGCGAGAGCCAGACGTCGCAACACCCCGCGACCGAGTTTGACCCCGGCTCCGGCGGACAGGTAAGAATTCCGCGCTAAAACACCCCCGGAGGAGACGCACATGGCCCGAACCGTAGGGCGACTGCTGGTCGATAGCCTCGAGGCGCACGACATCGACCTCATCTACTGCGTTCCCGGCGAAAGCTATCTCGGGTTCACCAACGCCCTCGTCGACGCCAACCGCATGCGCCTGATCGTTTGCCGGCATGAGGGCGGGGCCGCCTTCATGGCTGCCGCCGACGGCCGGATGCGCGGAGGCCGGGCGGGCGTTGTCGTCGTCTCCCGCGGACCCGGCCTGTCCAACGCCATGATCGGGCTGCATACCGCCTTCCACGACGCGACCCCGCTGGTTGTCCTGATCGGTCAGGTCGAACGCTTCGAAGCCGGCCGCATGGCCTTGCAGGAACAGAATTACTCAAGGCTCCTGTCCGACATCTCCAAAGCCGTGATCGAGGTCAACGAGCCCGGTCAGGCGTCGGAGGCGATCGCGCGCGCGTTCCACATAGCGGAGAGCGGCACGCCCGGCCCGGTCGCCGTCGTCATCCCCGAGGACGTGTTCGATGCCGAGACCGACGCGCCGGTCGCGAAGCCTCGCCCACCCGCGCAAGGCGGACCGCTGCCCGCGGACATCGACCGCCTGGCGGAGATGCTCGCCGCCGCCGAACGCCCGTTGATCTGGGCTGGCACCGCGCTGCACCCCGCCGAGGTCGCCGATCTGACCAAACTGGCCGAGCAATGGGTGCTGCCGGTCATGCCCACTCATCGGCGTCCGCATTTGTTCGACGCGGGCCACCCGAACTACGGCGGCTACATGGCGAGCCGCATCCATGCCGACACGCTCGCGGAAATCAAGAAGTCCGATCTTCTCATTGCTTTGGGCGAGAGAATCACCGGCTCGATCACGCAGGGTTTTACATTTCCCGCCGCGCCCGACCCGCAATTGCCTCTGGTCCACGTCTGGCCCGATGCGAATGAGGTTGGCCGCGTGTGGCGTCCCGATCTGGGCATGGCCTGCGAGCCGGCCGCCGTCGTTCGCGCGCTGCTTGCGAAAAGCACGCCAAAAGACGCGTCCAGGCGGCAAGGCTGGGTTGATACTTTACACAACGTGCACAAACGGGTGACCAAACCCGAGTGGGCGCCAACCAGCGACGGCGTCAATTTCTCGGCCGTGATCGCGGAGATCAACAAGCATCTGGCGGACGACGCGACGGTGACCTCGGACGCCGGGAATTTCGCGACCTTCGTGCACCGGTATCTGTTGATGAAACCGGGCCAGATGTTCCTGGCGTCGGTGGTCGGCGCGATGGGCGCGGGGATGCCGATGGGAGTCGCGGCCTGTTTGCGGAGGCCCGGGACGCAGGTGCTGGCTTTCGCGGGCGATGGCGGCGCGTTGATGAGCGGCAACGAACTGGCGACTGCCCGGCAGTACGGCGTCAATCCGGTGTTCATCGTTTCGGACAATAATTGCTACGGCACGATCACGCAGCACCACGACATGCGGTACCCCGGCCGTCCCTATAAGGCGGCGACGCAACTCACCAACCCGGATTTCGCCATCTGGGCCACCGCGTTCGGCGCCAAGGGCATGACCATCCACGAGGAATCCGAAATCGCGGGCGTGATCACCGAGGCGCTGTCGGTCAAGACCCAGCCGGTCGTCGTGCATGTCCATACCTCTTTGGAGCAAATCAGCGCCTGGCGCCGCAGAAGCGGGTGACGCCAGCTTCATCGGGGCCCTCCATGCCCTGGGCTTTGCTGGCCGCGGGCGCGCTGGCGATGTTCGCCGCCGCCTCCAGCGGGACCACGCGCGCGCCATTCCTGCTGGATATGGCGCGCGACCTGTCCACCAGCCTGCCGCTCGTCGCCGATCTTGTGGCCGCGACCTCCATCTCCTGGGCCATCACCGGGATGCTGGCGGGGGCGGGATCGGACCGCTGGGGGAGGCGGCCATTCCTGGTGCTCGGGCCATTCGCATTGTGCGGCACGCTGGTGGGGATCGCGACGGCGCCAAACTTCCTGATGGTGACGCTGTGGTCCGTCGCGGCGGGCGGTTGCAGCGGCATGTTCACTGGCGTGATCTTCGCAGAAACCTCCGCCCGGGTCGCCGAGGGCCAGCAAGGCCGCGCTCTCGGCTGGGTCATGAGCGGCCAGTCGCTGACCTTGCTTCTGGGCGTGCCGATCGCCGCGTTCCTGGGCGCCTACATCGGCTGGCGCGGAGTGAATTTATGTATCGGGATCCTGGCGCTGGCCTCGGCGGTGGGGTTGTTCGTCACCACTGGCGGGCGGCCATCGTCGGGGCGGGCGGTGGGCACTCAGCGGCCCTCGACCAGGGCGGCGTTGTCCTGGCCGGTGATGCGGCTGCTGGCGATGGGAATCGCGGAGCGGATTTGTTACGGGCTGACGATTGTCTATTTCGCGACATTTCTGCAATCTACATACGACGTGAGCCTGCGCGCGGTGGCGCTGCCGTTGGCGATCTTCGCCTCCGGCAACATTCTGGGAACGATCCTGGGAGGCCAACTGGCGGACCGGTTCGCGGACCGGCTGATGATTTTCGCGGTGGCGATGCTGGCGTCCGGAGTCGCGGCGCTGGCGTTGTTTGGCTGGCGCGCGAGCATGCCAGTCTCGGTGGGGTTTGGCTTTCTTTACGTGTTCCTGAACGCCATCGCCCGGCCCGCGATGATGGCCGGCCTGGCGCAGGTGCCCGCGCATGTCCGAGGCACGGTCATGGGCTGGAACGTCACTTGCTCCAGCGTCGGCTGGATGGGGGCCGCCGGGCTTGGTGGTTGGATGCTCGGGCTCGATGGGTTCTCCGGGTTTGGACCATTGACGGCAGTGGTGGCGGTGATCGCGGCCGGGCTGGCATTGGTCCGGCGGTAACTTGATCAGGCGACCGCCGCATCGACGTCCGCGCGGAACAGCCCGACGCGGAACACGTCCCGGAAAACGCGGATCCCTTCCGGCGTGATGTCCAGCGCACGGGATCCCTGGCGCGCCCTGATCCACCCGCGGGCGACGCCATGCCGGCACAGCGCGAGGCCCAGGCGGCCGGAGAAATGGGGGCGGCGCTCGCTCCAATCGAGGCAGATTCGGCATAACGGCACGGCGCGGGTTTTGCGCTGACCGAGCGCGGCCTCCAGATCGATTCCAACGTCCGAGAGGAACTGGCTGCCGGACGCAGGTTGGCTGGACGATGCCCACGAACGCGGATCGGCGTGTCGTGGGTGCGCTGAATTACGCGGCTCAGATCGTTGGATGTGGTGTGTTCCTCGCCGCGGGCGGCACAAACGTCGGGTTGCTGGTGGCGGGCGCGGTGTTGTTTGGGTTTGGTATCGGTAACACGACGCCGATGCCACCATTGATCGCGCAGGCCGAGTTCGCCCGGCAGGACACTGGCCGGATTGTGGCATTGGTGACCGCCGTATCTCAGGCGTCCTATGCGTTCGCGCCGGCGCTGTTCGGGGTGATACGGGAGGCAGCGCCGGTCCACGACGGCGGGGCGGTGCCTTGGTTGTTCATCGTGGCGGGGGGCTGCAGCTGATGGCGGCGGCGGCTTATTGGTTTGGACGTGGCGCGTGGCGTTCGCGTTGACCCCGAAAGCATGCCAGAATTTCCCTGAGGCGCAAGGCGACCACGCGTTTTGAATGGCAATCGGGGACGAATCGTCATGAGAGTTCCGGCGAGATGGTTATGTGTCGCTCTGGGGCTGGTGCTGGCGTTGATGACCATGCCGGCGGTGGCCGAGCGTTATCCACAACCCAGTGAAGGCGACTGGGTGGCGAAGGACTTCCGGTTCCACACCGGGGAAGTTCTGCCGGAACTCCGACTGCACTACACAACCATAGGCGATCCTTCGGGCCTGCCCGTGTTGGTCCTGCATGGCACCAACGGCTCCGGCGCCACGATGCTGACGCCGGGTTATGCCGGCGAGTTGTTCGGTGTAGGCCAGCCGTTGGACGTCAGGAAGTACTTCATCATTCTTCCCGACGCGCTCGGGACCGGGAAATCGTCAAAACCCTCCGACGGGTCGCGCGCGAAATTCCCACATTACAATTATGACGACATGGTGCTGGCCCAATACCGGCTGCTGACCGAGGCGCTGAACATCCGTCACCTCCGGCTCGTGACCGGCAACTCCATGGGCGGCATGCAGACCTGGGTCTGGGGCGTGACCTACCCCGGATTCATGGACGCGCTGGTGCCGATGGCGGCGCAACCAACCGAGATGTCAGCCCGGAACTGGATGACCCGGCGCATGCTGACTGAATCGATCCGTCAGGATCCAGCCTATGACAACGGCAATTATACGGCTCAACCGCCATCGTTGAGAATGGCGAGTGTGTTTTTTGGCATCGCCACCAGTGGCGGTACTCTGGCTCTTCAGGCGATCGCCCCGACCCGGGCGAGGGCGGACAAGATGGTTTTCGCTCGCCTCGCCGCGCCGCCTCCGAAGGATGCAAATGACTTTATTTATCAGTTCGAGTCGTCGAACGATTACAATCCCTCGGTGGCACTGGAACGGATCGAGGCGCATCTCCTGGCGATCAATTCAGCCGATGACGAGCGCAATCCACCGGAGACGGGGCTGATGACGGCGGCACTGCAACGCGTGAAGCACGGTCAGTTGTATTTGATCCCGGCCAGCGCGGAGACCCTCGGTCACGGCACGACCGGAATGGCGAAATTCTGGAAGGAACGTTTGGCGGCGTTCCTGGCCACCGTGCCGCGGCAGGGGATGTAACGAGTTTCAACCAGCGGCGGCTCGCGCGATGTCCCCCGTGTCTGCCAGCCGCTCGGCAGTCCGGCACAATTCCATCAGGTGGCGCGCGCGGTCATCCGGCAGAATTCCTTTGGACAGCTCGAGGAACTTCGCGTCGAGTCGCGCGTTGGTCATCGGATTGTCCACGCTTCCGACCGCATGAGTCACGAACCGCTCCAGAATCCGGCTATCTTTGAGTTTGATTGTCACCCTCGCCTGATCCTGGCGTAGCGATGGGTCCACCGTCGTCTCCACTCGATCGCGCAACCCGGTCACGACGGGGTCGGTCACCTGAGCATTGGAGAATTGCGCCTCCCCGGCCCGGCCTGCCACGATCCCAATTGCGGCGGCGTAATAAACACTGAATTTTCCCTCCAGACCGTTTTTCGGCTTCCGGTTCGAGGTCAACTCCATCACGATCGGATGAATGACCAGGTCGATTCGCTCGATCATGTCTACCGTCAACTTGTTTTCGTTCTGCAATTGGATGCAGCCGTCGATGACGGGATGCACGACGAGCCCGCAGGCGAAGGGCTTGTAACTATTGCGGGAGATTTCGTAGCGGGTGCCAAGGTTCCCGGTGAGAGCGTCAAAATTTTGTACGGTGCTGATGACATTCGCCCACCCGCGTTTCGCCTCGATCCCATCCAGCGAACTGGTGTAACCCTTCTCCGCCAGCAACGCGGCCATAAGCCCGTTCTGAGCGGCGCGGCCAGGGTGAAAGCTTTTGGTCATTCCGCCGAACATTTCTCGAATTCCCACCGGCTGCGTCGCGGCGAGGCCGATCGCGTGGCTCATGCGCGTTTCATCCAGGCCGAGGATTTTCGCGGCGGCGACGGCGGCGCCAAACACACCCGCCGTGCCGGTGGCGTGCCAACCGATTTCCTGCATCCCGGGGGACACGACGCGCGCGATCCGGCACTCGGCCTCGATCCCCAGCACCAGGGCGTTGATGAGATCCTTGCCGCTGACCGGCCGATATTCCGCGAGAGCCAGCAACACCGGCACGACGGGCGCCGAGGGATGAACCGCCGTCGTCAGGTCGGTGTCATCGAAGTCGAACACATGCGAACTGATTCCATTCAGCAGCGGCGCGTTCATGATATCCAGGCGCTCCGAGCGTCCGAAGACGGTGGCCTGGGGCGACCCGGCGAAGGGCGAGACCGCGGCCAGCGCGATCTCCACCGCCTCATGACGCGAGCCGCCAACCGCGACGCCCATCCAGTTCAGCAACGAGCGGGCGGCCTCGTCGCGGACAGCTGAGGGTAAATCCTCGAAGCGGGCGGCGGCAAGAAAGCGGGCAAAGGCCTGGGTCACGTCTTTCACCTTGGATTACAGAGGTCTGGCGCGCGAGTGCGCGGTGGTTCATGGTTTTCCCATCCCGATTTGCGGCCAGTCATCGGTGTCCACGGTGCGCCTTCGCGCCAGAGGCATCAAGCGCGACGCCGGGTCAGGAGAGGACATCGTCAATGCTCAGGTCTGCTGGCTGGTTGATCGCGATTGCTCTGGCGTTCAACATCGCGTGGGTCGCTCCCGCCAAGGCGTGGGGGGATGAGGGGCACGAAATTGTCGCGTTGATCGCGCGTTCTTATCTCGATCCCGTCGCGCGCAAGAAGGTTAATGCCCTTTTGGCGGCGGACACCGACCCGCTCACGGAACATAAAATCGCCGCCGCCGCGACCTGGGCCGACAGATACCGGGAGGCGAATGTCAACGGTTCCCGGCTGGCCACGCGGCAATGGCATTTTGTCGACATTGAGTTGAACGCGCCCGACCTCGATCGAGCCTGCTTCGGTCATCCTGCGACGCCACCTGGCACTCCTGTGTCTCAGGGTCCCGCGCGGGATTGTGTCGTCAACAAGATCCAGGCCTTTACGGCGGAGCTGGCGAACCCGGTGACAGCCCAGGAAGAGCAGATCGTCGCACTGAAATTCCTGCTGCATCTTGTTGGCGATCTGCATCAACCGCTGCACGTGTCGGACGATCACGACCGAGGCGGCAACGACAAGCGCGTGTCGGCCGACGGATTTTATGCGGGAACATTGCATCACTACTGGGACACCGAGTTCGTCCAGCAACTCGGAACAAGTCCGAACCGTGCCGCCGCCGCTCTGGTTCGCCGGATTTCGGAGCGGGATCAGCAAGCCTGGGCACAGGGCGGGCCGGTCGAGTGGGCGATGGATACGTTCAAGATCGGCAGAGATCATGCATATGGCCAGCTTCCCCGGCCCAATGAGAAAGGGAGCTACCGGCTGACGGACGCCTATGTCGCGATGGCGACGCAGGACGTCGCGACGCAATTGAGCAAGGCGGGCGTGCGTCTGGCTGTGACGTTGAATAAGGCGCTTGGTCAGAGGCGGTAGGCGCGGCCCGTCCTCGCTTTATCCGGCCACGAAACGTTCCAGCCAATGGATCGTGTAATCGCCCGCCTGAAACTCCGGATCGTCTACGATTCGCTGATGTAACGGAATCGTGGTCTTGATCCCAACGATCGCGAATTCGTCCAGCGCGCGCCGCAGACGGTTAATTGCCTCAAACCGGTTGGGCGCATGAACGATCAACTTCGCCACCATGCTGTCGTAATATGGCGGGACGAAACACCCAGCGTACAAAGCTGAATCGATTCGCACGCCCAGTCCTCCCGGAGCGTGGAAGGCGGTGACGCGTCCGGGCGTTGGCATGAACGTCTCGGGATCCTCGGCCGTCACGCGACATTCAATCGCGTGACCGGAGAATGCGATCTCCGACTGATCGTAACCGAGCGCCGCGCCCGCCGCGACACGAATTTGTTCGCGAACCAGATCGACGCCGCAGATCATTTCGGTCACCGGGTGTTCCACCTGCAAACGCGTGTTCATTTCGATGAACGCGAACTGACCATCCTGATACAGGAACTCCAATGTCCCGACATTCCGGTATCCGAGCTGTTTCAATCCGTCCGTCGCGGTTTTACCCAAAGCCTCCCTCTGGGTGGCGGAAATCGCGGGCGAGCCGGCTTCTTCCAGCAGCTTCTGATGCCGCCGTTGCAGGCTGCAATCGCGTTCCCCGAAATGCACCACGGACCCGAACGAATCCGCCAGGATCTGCATTTCGATGTGGCGTGGATGGTCCAGATATTTCTCGATGTAGACAGAATCGTTGCCGAACGCCGACAGCGCCTCCGCCCGGGCGGTCCGGAACGCGTCCTCCAGGCCGTCCGCGTTCCCGGCGACTTTCATGCCACGCCCGCCACCGCCGGCGGAGGCTTTGACCAGCACCGGGTAACCGATCCGCTTCGCCACCGCGCGGGCGGTTTCCACGTCCGGCACGGCGCCGTCCGAACCCGGAACGAGTGGAACGCCAAGCGACGCCATCGCGGCCTTCGCGGCGATCTTGTCCCCCATCATCCTGATGTGGGCGGGCGAGGGACCGATAAACGTGACGCCGTGCGCCTCGACCATTTCAGCGAAGCCCGCGTTTTCCGACAGGAAACCATAACCGGGATGGATCGCGTCGGCGCCCGTGATCGAGGCGGCCGAAAGAATCGCGGCGACGTTCAGGTACGAGTCGCGCGCCGCCGGTGGGCCGATGCAGACGCTTTCATCGGCCAGGCGCACATGCATCGCCTCGGCGTCGGCGGTCGAATGTACCGCGACTGTCGGGATTCCCAGTTCACGGCACGCGCGTTGAATGCGAAGCGCGATTTCGCCGCGGTTGGCGATCAGGATTTTTTGAAACAAGATCGCGCCTTATTCAACGATCATCAGAAGTTCACCGTATTCGACCGGCGAACTGTTCTGAGCGACGATTTTGGTCACGGTCCCGGCCTTTGGCGCCTTGATCTGGTTGAACGTTTTCATCGCTTCGATCAGCAACAGGATTTGTCCGGCCGCGACTTGCTGTCCGACCGAGACGAAATTGGCGGCACCTGGTTCGGGTGCCAGGAACGCCACGCCGACCATCGGGCTTGTGACCGCGCCAGGCCCGGGACCCGCATCCGGCATGGGCGCGGAACGGGGCGCGGTTTCGATGGTGGTTGTCACGGGCGTGTGAGCCGCGGCACTGACCGCGATGGTGCCCCGGACAACCCGTATGCGGATGTCCTTATCGGATAATTCTACCTCGGTCAGGCCAGTCTCGGCCATGACGGCCGCGAGTTGACGGATCTGTTCGGGGTCGGTCGGAATTCTTGTCACGCATCATGCTCCAAAAGGTCTGTCATCGCTCGCCGGGCCGTGGCCAAGGCGCGATGAGTGTCCGCCGACTCGGGATTCGGCGACTGGCATGGGCGGCGCGTAGCACGGATGGCAATCGGGGTCCAATCGAAGCGCTTAACTGATGAACCCCTGACAGCCGAAACCGTTTGCGGCATGTTGGGTCAACGCGCCGGGCAGTCCGGCGTCCGGTCGGGAGACGAGGCATGAAAATCGGGTTCATCGGCGTTGGGAACATGGGCGGACCCATGTGCCGGAACATCATCCGCAACACGAACCATGAGGTGGTCGTGTTCGACCTCAATCCGGCCGCGCTGAAGGAATGCACCGATCTCGGGGCCTCCTCCGCCCTGTCGGTCGCCGAGCTGGCGAAAGGCTGCGATGTGGTGATTACCTCGCTTCCCACCCCACGCATTGTCGAAGATGTGACGCTTGGCACGGGTGGCGTGGCGGAAAACGCGAGACCAGGGGCGGTCTTCATAGATCTGTCGACGAATTCGCCGGCGACCGCGAAACGGGTGAACGAGGGGATGAAAGCCAAGGGCATCCCGATGCTTGAGGCGCCGGTGTCCGGAGGCACGTCGCGGGCCAAAGACGGCACGATCGTCATCATGGTGGGCGGTGACTCGCAGACGTTCGAGCAACAATTGCCACTGCTGAAGTCGTTCAGCGGCGAAGTCGTTCATGTCGGCGATATCGGCATGGGCTCGACGGCGAAACTGATCAACAACATGCTGGCATTCTGCAACGCGGCGGCGGCGGCCGAGGCGCTCATGATGGGGAAGCGCGCCGGAATCGATTTGCATAAGCTCGACTCGGTCATTCGTAACGCGAGCGGCATGTCGTCCGGTTACGCGAATATGGCGACAAAAGCGTTCAAAGGTGAATTTCAACCGACCTTCGCGCTCGATCTCGCGCATAAGGACCTCCGGCTCGCCCTTGAGTTGGCCGACGACCTCGGCGTGCCGGGCCTGATCGCGCCTCAGGTCATGAGCCTGATGCGGATGGCGCGAGGGATGGGGCTGGGAGGGCAGGATTCCAGCTCGGTCATCAAGGTTTATGAGGCGGCCCTGAAAGAAGAAGTGCGGGCCTGAGGTCTTGCCAGTATGGGCCGGAGCGATCCGGTCCATACCGCTTCATATCGTGATCCCGGTCGTCTTTTGCATGACATTCCAGGTCTGTTCGCCGAATTTGGCTTTGATGCGCGCGTAATAACCCTGACTGCGAAGCAAATCGCGAAAGCTCGCCTGATCGACGTCGGTGAATGTCATGCCACCCTTGGTCAGCGACTCTCGTAGCGAGGTTTCCATTTTCAGGCTGTCCGCGCGTTGGCGCGGCGCGAAACCATTAAGCGTATTTGCGACGATGCGCTGCAAACGCTCGGGGAGTTGCTTCCACGCGGTTGGGTTGGCACACAGCCACAACCCATCCCAGACGTGGTTGGTCATCGCGCAATGCGTCTGCACCTCGCTCAGGCGCGCGTATTCGACCACGGGCAGCATCCCTTCCTGCCCATCGATCTGATGATGTTCCAGGGCCTTCCGCAGATAGGACAGCGTGATGACGACGGGCACGGTGTTCAGCGACCGGAACATGTCCATCTGATCGGCGTCGACCTGTGTCCGGATTTTCAGGCCGGAAAGATCGGCGGCGGTCCGGATGGGCCGGCTGGAGGTCGTGATCTGACGGAACCCAAAATCCCAGATTTTCTCAAGCACCTCCAGCCCCTGCTGGGTCGCGATCTGCCCGCGTATCAACTGGCCAAGCTCACCGTCCATGGCCGGCCAAAGGCGGGAATGGTCGCCAAACAGGAAACCGATCGATGGGATCGAACACGCGGCCAATGTCGGCGCCAACTGCGTGCACGTCGTCACCGTCATTTCTATTCCGCCATTGCGCACCTGGGCGAGCAAGCCGCTCTGTATCCCGGCCTTGCCTTCCGGAACCACCACGAGCTCCATCCTGCCATCGGAACGTTTCGAGATGGATTCCGCGGCTTCCACAAGGTAACGGTGCAGCGGCGTATCGACGGGCGCGACATGCCCAATACGCCAGGTAATCCCCGACGCGCGCGCATAACGGGAGATCATCGGCGCGGTCAGGGCGACACCCGCGGCCTGCCATGCCAGCCGCCGTGACAGAGGTTTCCTTGGATCGGTCATGCCGCGCGTTCCTCCCTCGTTGTGGTTGTTCGTGGTTCAGCGCCTCCGTTTATTCAATTCCGCCTCGTTGACCCGTAGCCCAAGACCGGGTCCCTCCGGAAGGTGAAACAAACCGCCGGCCGGGACTGGCGGATTCTCGAACACCGCGTGAGTCCGCGTGGACGGATCGTTCCACTCGGCGGGTTTGGTCCCCTGTAGCAGGGACGCGACGATATGCAGGTTGGCGGTGTGGCCGATCATTGGCTGCGTCTGGTGTGGCACGATTTCCACGCCGTGCGCGTGCGCCAGTGCCGCGCAGCGCAACAGGCCAGTCACGCCGCCCATCTTGACGATATCCGGTTGCACCATGCGCACGCCCGCGCTGATCAGATCGTTCAATGCCGGCAGTGTGTAGGTTTGTTCGCCCGCCGATACGGTGATGTCCAGCGCCCGCGCTACCTCGCCCATGGCCCGGACGTGGTAATGTTGCACCGGTTCTTCGAACCACCAGTACCCCAACCCTTCGAGGGCCCGGCCGACGCGGATCGCGCCGCCAACCGTGTATCCATTGTTCGCGTCGAAGGCGAGCGGAAACCGGTCGCCCACGAGTTGCCGTACCGCCAGCGCTTTCGCGATGTCCCCAGGAATATCCGAGTCGAGTGCCGTTCGATCGTTGTCGAAACGGATCTTGATCGCGGCCGGCTGATCCGCCATGCGAGCTTCGACGATCCGGAGCACATCATCCAACGAGCGATCGCCGTTACCACCGATCGACGCGTAAAATGGGAGCTCGGTGTTCCAGGCGCCGCCAATCAGTTTATGAATTGGCAGGCCGGTGTATTTTCCCTTCAGATCCCACATCGCGATATCCAACGCGGCGAGCGCGCCGGTCAGCGCGCCTTCGGGGCCAAGCTTGACCAGTGTATGCATCGCGCGATCCAGCAGGACCGCGTGATCCAGCGGGTCCTGGCCGATCAATATGGGCGCGAGATGATTTTGTATGATGCCAAGCGAGGCGAGGCCACCTTGCATCGGCGATGCCTCACCGTATCCGCTCAATCCGTCATCGGTGCGAATGATGACAAACGCGCTGCGTTGCGCGGAGGTATCGTTCGGCGACCATGCAACCTGAAACGCGTCAATTCCGATGATCCTCATGCGCTTTCCCTAAATACCGCCGCGGGTCACAAGGCGTCCCCCGCGCGCCTCCGTCGCGCCAATGTCTTTGACATAGGCGGACTGGCCATTCACCCAGGTTTCGATGATGCCATCGGCGGGTGTCGCAGGCGCGTCGAACGTCGACCTGTCGATAACCGTGGCGGGATCGAACAATACGAGGTCGGCATAAGCGCCCGCCCTGATAACCCCCCGGTCAGTCATGCCGAAGACCGACGCCGTATGCCCGGTCATCTTGTTCACGGCGGCTTCCATGGTGAACAACCCAAGCTCGCGGGCGTAATGACCGAGCACGCGGGGAAACGTGCCCCAGAGGCGGGGATGCGGAAACGTGTCGTGCGGCAGACCGTCGCTGCCGATCATCGCGAGATGATGCGCCATGATGCGTTGAACGTCCGGCTCATCCATTTGGAAGAAGATACCGCCGGCCGGCAGCAAGCGCTCCGCCGCTTCGTGATCCGAAACGCCCCACTCCTTGGCGATGGCGTCGAGCCGCCGGCCCGACATCTCCGGATGCGGGATCGACCAGGTGATCTGCACCGGCACATCCTGGCGCAGCCGGTCGGGGATCAGAACCGTCGAACCTGCGACATAGGGATAGACGTCGAAGGCGACCTTTTGACCCAGGGCGCCAAGGTCGATCGCGGGCAGGGTTTCGATCGAGCGGCCGAAATTCTCCGGCATCGTGCATTTGTGGTGACTGATCACGACAGGGACATCGACGGCCCGGCCGATTTTCAGAGTTTCCTCGATCGACAGCAGAACGTCGTCGGCCTCGTTACGCATGTGCGTGACATAGATGCCGCGCGCGGCCCGCAAAGCCTCGGCGACCGCGATCACCTCATCCGTCGGCGCGTGAATGTTTGGCGGGTAATACAACCCCGTCGAGAACCCCGACGCGCCCTGCGCCAACGCCTCCGTCAACTGGGCTTTCATCCGCTCCGCTTCCCGGTCGGACGCCGGACGCGCCGTATCGCCATTCATTGCCGCCACGCGCAACGACATGTGCCCGATCAACGCGTAGGTATTGACGGAAGAGGGCACGCGCTTCAGTTGCGCGGCATAGGCCGCGAAGCTGTCGAACGTCCAATGGGTCTCATCGCCGACAAGGTCGAGCGGGGGCGGCGGCCGCGACGCCATCCGAACCGGTGAGAGGGAGATCCCGCAGTTACCGACGACGACCGTTGTCACGCCTTGCGACATCTTGCACAACATGCATTCTGGGCCGGCCAGAACCGCGCGGTCGTCGTGTGTGTGCGCGTCGATGAAGCCCGGCGCCAAGGCCTTCCCGGCGGCGAGCACTTCCCGGTCCGCGGCGATCCCGCCAAGGTCGCCAACCGCGGCGATGCGATCGCCTTTAACCCCAACATCCGCCTTGAAGCGAGGCGCGCCGGAACCATCGAAAACGATCGCATCCCGGATGATCATGTCGCAGCGTGGCGTCATGGTGGTTTCCTGTCCTGGCCATGCGGATCAGGATGGCAGATTTACAACGATTGGAGAACCCGGGCATGACAATCGCCGAACTGTGCCTTCCCGCCATGATTGTTCTGATCATCGCCACGATCCTGCCCGCGAAAGTACTGGGCAGGAAGGAATACGACAATGCGAACCCGCGGAACCCGGCTTTTTACACGCCGGGGTTTCGGGCACGCTCGCTCGGGGCGCACCAGAACGGGATGGAGGCATTTCCGTTTTTCGCGGCCGCGGTCCTGCTGGCCGAAATGCGAGCGGGCCAGCAGGGCACGATCGACATGCTGGCCACGGGGTTTGTTCTCGCGCGCCTGGTCTATGTGGGGTGCTATATGGCCGACAAGCCGGCAGCCCGTTCGATCGTATGGGCTGCCGGCTTCGCGCTCAACCTGGCGATCTTCGTTTCGCCGCTCTCAGTGGGGCGGTGAGGTGGTCCGGACGTCAATTCATGCACGAAGCGCGCGCGTCCCGGTCAGGTCGGCCGTCCCATCCGGACCGATTTCCACTTCGTAAACGGAACGCGCGATTTCAGATGAAACCAGTCCGTCCCTGACATCGCGCGCCACCAGGTTCGGATCGCGCGCGGTTGGATCGCCCATGCCCGCGCCGCCCGGCAGCTCCAGGATCAGACGGTCGCCATCCGGAATGACCTGATATCCCTTGGTTCGAAGCACAATGCCCGATTTCTGCTTGACCACGCCTCGGGCGCCGTCGCCGCCGCCATCGCGGCCCTTCGGCGCATGCGCGATGCGGTCGAAGCTGGCGTTGACGGAGAATTCCAGATCGCCCTTGGTGGCGATTTCCATGATCTGCCCAGAGCCACCCCGCGTGCGGCCCACGCCGCCGGAGTCCGGCTTCAACTCCTTACGCCATATGACGATCGGCGCGACGTTCTCCGTCGCTTCCACCGGCATCGTTCGCACACCTGAGGGGTAGGCCGTGGCGTTCAGCCCATCCCGTTCCGGCCGGGCGCCCGTGCCACCGGAGTTGAACGTGATGATCTCAAAATCCCCGATCACCGGCTTGTTTCCACGCGCCTGACCAGACACCGAGGAGCCGCCGCGCAATGGCGGGTTCCACAGCGAGGACGCGCCTTCCGCCGTCACCCGCTCGGGAACCGCCTGATGCAGGCAGCCCATCATCAGGTCCGGCAGTAAATGTCCGATGACATGGCGCACCGAAACCGGATACGGGCGGGGGGCATTCAGGATGCAGCCCTCGGGGATCGCCATCCGGAACGGCGCCAGGGAAGCCCAGTTGTTCGGGACATCCGGGGCGACGACACACTTGATCCCAAAGCACGAATAAGCGCGGCAATACGCGGGCGGAACGTTGATGCCGCGCGACGACAGCCCCGACGTGCCCTGGAAATCGACGTCGATCCCATCCTCGCCAATCCGCATGCGCGCGGAAAGGCGCACCGGCTCCTCATACCCGTCCGACCAGATTTCGCTGGCGAAGCTCCCGCGCGGCAGCCGTCCGATCTCTTCCAGCGTGGCGCGGCGGGAATTGTCGAAGATGAAGCGGGCGAGTGGCTCGAGACTTTCCATCTCGAATTCGTCCATCATCTCGACAAGACGGCGGGCGCCGGCATCGTTGCAGGCGCAAAGCGAGTAAATATCGCCCTCCAGCTCGACCGGAAGGCGCGACCCGGCACGCATGAAATCGAAGAAGGTTTCGTTGGGCACCCCGCGATCGAAACATTTGACGATCGGAATGTACATGCCCTCCTCGAAAACGGAACGTCCCTCCGGTCCCATTCCGAGGCCGCCGATATCGATGACATGCGCGGTATTCGCGAACAGCCCAACAACCTTGCCTTTGTAAAAAGCTGGGCTCACCACGGTAAGATCATGCAGATGGCCCGTGCCAAGCCAGGGATCGTTGGTGATGTAATGATCGCCTTGGTTCATGACATCGGCGGGGAATTTCTTCAGAAAATGGCCAACGCTTTCCGCCATCGAATTTACATGACCCGGCGTTCCCGTGACCGCCTGAGCCATCATGCGGCCCTCCAGGTCGAAGATGCCGGCGGAAAGATCCCCGGCCTCCCGCACCGTCGTTGAGAAGGCGGTCCGGATCATGATCCGCGCCTGCTCCTCGACAACGGCGATCAGGCGGTTCCACATGACCTGACGGTGAATATGCGTCAGCGCGTTCATTTCGGTCGCCATCAGACCTGGCCCCTCACAAGTTCGATATATCCCAGTCCATTCACCGATGCGCTCCATCCCGGGCTTACCAGCGTCGACGTTTCATCTTCCGATATGATTGCCGGGCCCGCGATGCGCATCCCCGCTGTCAGCGCCGCCCGATCATGGACAGCCCAGTACTGGGTCTCGCCGGTCGAGGTGTCGCGTACGAGGCGGGACTGGGCGGATGCGGCGTCGGCTAAGCGCGCGACGGACGGTGCGGGTGCGATGTCCTGGGCCGCCGTGGTCAGGACAACGGCATAGCTGAGGACTTCGATATCCGAGCCAGGGACGGCGCGGTCGAAAAACTTCGCGTATTCCCGTTCGTACGTTTCACGGATCGCGGCGGTGTCGCTGCCGGACAGGGCGCGAACCGGAAGCGGCACCGGAATCTCGTGTCCCTGGCCCACATATCGCATGAAGGCGATCCGTGTTTCGGTGACGGGCGCGTCCAATCGCCCCTGGTCCACGACATCGGCCGCCTCTTTCCGCATCGCGGTCAGCAAGGTGTTGACCGCGTCCGTGTCGAAGATCGAAAGGCGTTGGTACAGGCTGCGGACGACCTCATACCCGACCGGCGCGCGGAGAAATCCGATGGCGCTGCCGACACCCGCGCCCGCCGGGATCAGGACGCGCTCGATCCCCACCTTTTCCGCCAGGCGGCATGCATGCACCGGCCCGCCTCCACCGAACGCGATCAAGGTGCGGCCTTCATAGGTTTTGCCGGATTCGATGGCATGCACCCGGGCGGCGTTGGCCATGTTCTCGTCGACGATTTCGATGACGCCCACCGCGGAAATCTCTGGTGTGAGATTGAGCCGATCGCCGACATGAGCCAGTAACGCATCGCGTGAGGCGGCGGGAACCAGCTTCATCGTGCCGCCGGCGAAGGTGACGGGATCGTAGCGTCCCAGCATCAAATTCGCGTCGGTGACCGTTGGTTTTGTGCCGCCCAGACCGTAACACGCCGGACCGGGATCGGCGCCCGCGCTTTCAGGTCCCACTTCGATGCGCGCCATGGCGTCGACATGCGCGATGGAGCCGCCTCCGGCGCCGATTTCCACCATCTCGATGACGGGAATGCGCAGCGGCAGCCCAGAACCTTTGCGAAATCGGCCCATGCGGGCGACCTCGAAACTGCGCGCGGTTTGGGGACGGTAGTCGTCGATCAGGCAAATCTTCGCTGTCGTGCCGCCCATGTCGAGCGACAGGACACGCCCCAGGCCACACTCGCGGGAGATATGAGCGGAGAAAATCGCGCCGCCCGCGGGGCCGCTTTCCACGAGACGAATGGGGAAGCGGCAGGCGGTATCGATGGTCGTGAGGCCGCCGCCGGACATCATCAGGAACAGCGGCGCGGTGAAACCGGCGGCGTGAAAATCGGCCTCCAACTGGCGCAAATACCGAGCCATCATGGGCTGGACATAGGCATTGGCAACGGTGGTCGAAAATCGTTCCCATTCGCGCATTTCGGGTGACACTTCCGATGATAACGATATGGGAATGTCTGGCAGTTCGTCGTGCAAAATCGCCTGAACGCGCCGTTCATGTTCGCCGTTCACGAAGGAGTGCAGCAGACCGATCGCGATGCTCTCCACGCGCTCCCGCCGCAGCACTGGGATGAGGGCGCGCACCCCGTCCTCGTCGAGCGGTTTGAGAACGCGGCCCGTATTGTCCAGCCGTTCGGCGACCGGCAGCCGCAGGTGGCGCGGCACGAGGGGCTCCGGCAGCACGATGTTGAGATCGTATTGATCGTACCGGCTTTCGTTGCCCATTGCGATCACGTCGCGAAATCCCTCGGTCGTCACCAAAGCGGTCAGGGCGCCTTTGCGCTCGATGATCGAGTTGGTCGCCAGGGTCGTGCCGTGAATGATCAGGTCGACGGAAGACGCGGCCACGCCGGATGAGGCGAGGATCGACTGCACGCCGATCAGGACGCCGCGTTCCGGTGCCGTCGACGTGGTCAGCACCTTGATCGTCGCGCGCCCTCCAGCGTGTTCGAGCGCGAGATCGGTGAACGTGCCGCCGATGTCGACGGCAAGGCGGGTGGTGGAGCGAGCGGACGGCATCGTACCTCGGGACGGTCAGTGATCCGGCAGTGAACGGTAGCCACCCCGGGATTGCAAGATGGCTGGTCAGGCCTTGCCCGCGTTCCGCGAGACCGGCAATACCGCATGGGGGGACCATTCCAGGATGAATTAGCTTGATTTGCCTTCTTAGTAGTGTTATTGAGTTTACCATGGTTTACCCAGATCAGGGGAGTTACGTTGGACGCCAAAAGGAACCCATATTCGCCGGGCGCAGGCATCCCTCCTCCTACCCTGGTAGGGCGGGACGCCATTCTGGATGCCGCCAGGCTTGCGCTCGACCGCATCGGCATTGGACGTCCGTGCAAGAGCTTTATTGCCGTTGGACTGCGCGGCGTCGGCAAGACCGTCATTATCAATCAGGCCCAGCAGTTTGCCGAGGACGCGGGATTTCAAAGCATCTACATCGAAGCCTTCGATGAAATTCGCCTCCCAGACGCTCTGACAAAAGCACTTCGCCCAGCCTTGCTGAAATTATCGAAGAAGGACGCGGTCCACGATCTCACGAGGCGAGCCTTGGCGGGCCTCAGAAACTTCGCGTCGGCCTTTAAGGTATCCTTTCAAGGCATCAATATTGGGGTCAGAGGGGAGGAGGGGCTGGCGGACACCGGGGACATCGTCGCGGATCTTCCAGACCTATTGGTGGCGATAGGCGAGGCCGCGAAAGCCAGCAACAGCGCGTTGGCGATTATCATAGACGAGGTTCAGTATCTGTCGGAAACCGATATGTCCGCTTTAATTATGTCGATTCATCGCTGCAATCAAAAATTATTGCCCGTGGTGTTATTCGGTGCTGGGCTTCCGCAGCTACGGGGGAAAATGGGCGATGCGAAGTCTTACGTCGAACGACTTTTCGATTTTCCAAATGTCGATGCGCTTTCATCCGAAGATGCCCGGCTGGCTCTTGAGAAACCGGCAAATGACGAAGGCGTGCAATACGCCCCGGATGCCCTTGAGGAGATTCTGAGAGTGACCTCCTGCTACCCCTATTTTTTGCAAGAATGGGGCCACTTCGCATGGCTTGCGGCGCGGCAAAGCCCGATTACCAAAGACGACGTGCTGAAGTCGCACGATCTCGCCATATCCAAGCTCGATCAAAGCTTTTTTCGCGTGAGGCTGGATCGGATGACTCCCACCGAACGCAAATACATGAGGGCTCTTGCCGAACTCGGCCCCGGATCTCACCGATCGGGCGACATCGCCAAAAAATACGGTGCCAACGTTACCAGCGTCGCGCCATTACGTTCGGGGTTGATCGCAAAGGGTATGATTTACAGCCCGGCGCACGGAGACACCGCATTCACAGTGCCATTGTTCGACGAATTCATGAGGCGAGAAATGCCAAATTGGCCAGTCCGTTAGAGCATGGTTGCTTCAGGTTGAAGCAACCATGCTCTAACGAATCTTTGTTTGATCGCGTGATTCACGCTTTCCGGCTGTTCAGCCTCAAGCGATCAGGCTCTGATCCGGGGGACGAATGCTCGCCTGGTACGCCGCGCTGTCGAGCGAATGGTGTCGCGCATGAAAAGGCGCCGGGCGGCCGGAGAGCGGCTACCTTCCGGTGAGCTGCGCCATGTGCTCGGTAATACGGCACTCTTGGAACAATAACGGCTGAACGTTGCGTCACCCGGCCCCGCTGGCGCTTTCCTGCTCCCCCCGCAACGCTTCGGCCTCACGCCGCAACCTACGGAAGCTCCTCATGCTGAATGGCAGCATCCCCAGGTAGATCACTCCCCCGGCGGCCAGCGCGGCCCAGGGATCGGCGAGCAACAGGGCGGCGAACAGGCCGGTGCTGAGCAGCAGGGGCAGCACGAACTGGGCCGGCACCTTGAAGTTTTTGAAACTCCAGACCGGCAAGGAGGACACCATCAGGATGGCGGTTCCCACCAGAATGGGCGCGCAAAGCAAAGGGTGATGGGCGATGGCGGACAGCCACTCGAGGCCCAGGGCGTTGGCTTCCAGGCCCAGGAACAGGGGGAAGAGCGCGAGGCCTGCTCCGGCGGGCGCGGGGACTCCGGTGAAGAAATTATTCGCGTAGGCCGGTTTGGACGGCGCATCCATCATCGCGTTGAACCGCGCGAGGCGGAGCGCCATGCAGACCGCGAACAGGACACAGACCGCGTAGCCCAGGCCGCCCGCGCGTTGCAGGGACCACTCGTAAAGGGTCAGGCCGGGGGCGATGCCGAAGCAGGCGAAGTCCGACAGGCTGTCGAATTCCGCGCCAAATCGCGATGTACCCTTCAACAGCCGGGCCAGCCGTCCGTCGAGGCCGTCGATCACGCCCGCGACGGTGATGGCGACCGCCGCGGCGTCGAAGCGCCCGTCGATCGCGAACCTCATCGCGGTGAGGCCCGCGCACAACCCGACCACTGTCATCAGGTTGGGAATGATGCGGTTGAACGATGGCCCGCGATACCGCGGCCGTACCCGCCGGCGGAGGCGCCGGTGACGCCGGAGCGGAAAGCGGCGGACCTGGTCGCTCATGGGTTGAGTTCCGCGATCACCGTCTCGCCCCCGACCATGGTTTGCCCTTCGCGGACGAGGGGTTGCGCGTCGGCGGGGAAATAAAGATCGGTCCGGCTGCCGAACCGGATGATCCCCAGGTGCCCACCGCACTGCACCGCGTCGCCCTCGCTCACCGAGCATATGATGCGGCGGGCGATCAGGCCGGCGATTTGCACCACGGCGATGTCCCGTCCGTCAGGCAGCCGGAGCGCGATCGCGTTCCGTTCGTTGGCCTCGCTGGCCTTTTCCAGGCTGGCGTTGAGGAAGGCGCCATGGCGGTAGGCGATCCGCGTTACCGTCCCGGTCGCCGGGACGCGGTTCACGTGAACATTCAGGACGGACAGAAAGATCGAGACACGCCACCTTTCCTCCGGACCCAGGCCGAGTTCCGCGGGTGGGGTACCGTGTGCGACCGACACGACCCTGCCGTCCGCCGGTGCCACGAGCGCGCCGGGCCTCGCCGGCGGCACGCGGACCGGGTCGCGAAAGAAGAACAGGCAGAACAGGCCCAGGGCGAGACCCAGGATCGACAACCAACTGCTGAAGAAGAGCCCGATCACAATGATCACGGCGCAACCCAGGATGAACGGCACGCCCGCGGGGTGCGGCGGTGGGAGGGCGCTTCTCAGGTCCGAGGCAAATGACATTCTGATGTGGCCCGATGGGAGTGCCGTTTATGAATGGTTCATCTTTTTGCGGCAACATTCGGTCACTCACGTTGGAGGAGGCCGCATGCCATTCAAGGAACCGTTCGAGCTTGGGCCGTTTTCGGTCGACGCGGAAGGCGGCCTGTCGCTGATACGGCGGGACGTGCCGGGCGGCTTCAGCGTGCGATGGCGCGGCCGGGCCATCCACGCCCGCCTCGAGCGATCCGGTGACTCCGGCGGTCACCTGCATATTCAGGCCAACCTGGGCCGCATTCCAAGCACTGTGTCAGATCCCGAGGCGCGGGCCGAGTGCCTGACCCTGTTGCGAGGCCTGCGCAGTGCGCTGCCCGAAGCCTGGCAGGTGCGTCTTCTGCCGGACCATCGCGAGCAGTTGCAGGTCTACACCGTGGTCGTCCTGCCGATCACGGTGACGAACCTGGTGACGGAGTTGGCCGCCTTCGTCCTCGATCTCGAGCCCTGGCTGGACCTTATCGACCAGTCGGGCTCTGGGTCGCTGGCCACGATCGCCGGCAGTCCCGGCGCCGCCCCTGTTCGCAGCGGTTTTCGCCGATGATGGACATCATGCCGGATCGTTCCCGCCGTGGCCAAACCGCGTACCGGAAAGGCCATGCCGCCGAGGAGGCCGCCAAAGCCGCTCTGGAAAAGGACGGGTGGGGGATTCTCGCGCGGCGGCTGCACACCCCGGCGGGGGAGATCGACATCGTTGCCGAAAAGAACGGTCTGCTGGCGATTGTCGAGGTCAAGGCCCGGCCCGGTTTGGCGGATGCCGCGTTTGCGCTGTCCGCGCGGCAGCAGGCGCGGCTGGTCGCGGCCACGGAGATTGTTTTGGCGGGTAATCCTGGTTGGGGCGCCCGGGGTGTCCGGTTCGACCTGTTGCTGGTCGATGGCAGGGGCGTGGTCCGGCGGATCGCCGATGCATTCCGGGGAGATGGGTGATACTGCCGCTGTCAGTGTACCCTGACGCGCGTCCGGTGCCGGTACGCCAGCGCCTCCGCGACCTGCGGCCGGCCCACCGTCTCGACCCCTGCGAGGTCCGCGATCGTGCGCGCCACCCGTATGACCCGGGTACGGCCACGACCCGACAGGCGGAGACGATCCATCGCGTCCTCCACCAGTTTCGATGCGTCGGGCGCCAGGCGGATCGCGTCGGTGTCGGCCTCGGCGTTTGCGCCAGGTCCGTCCGGACCATGCCGATGGCGCGTTGCCGCTCGCGCCCTGGCGACCCGTTCGGCGATGATGGCGCTGAGTTCACCTCGGGGTGCGTGTGTCAGTTCGGATGCTGTGGCGGGTTGCACCTCCACCGCCAGGTCGATGCGATCCAGCACCGGTCCGCTGATCCGATTACGATAATCCTCACCGCACCGGGGCGCGCGGCCGCATTCGCGCTCGGCGTCGCCAAGATATCCGCACCGGCACGGGTTCATCGCCGCCACCAGTTGGAACCGCGCCGGGTAGGTGATGTGCGCGGCGGCGCGGGCGACGGTCGTGCGCCCGGTTTCCATCGGCTGGCGCAAAGCCTCCAGCGTCTGGCGAGGGAATTCGGGGAGTTCGTCCAGGAACAGCACACCGCGATGCGCGAGGGATACCTCTCCCGGTTTCGCGCGATGTCCGCCGCCGGTCAGCGCGGCTTGCGACGCTGAATGATGCGGTTCGCGAAATGGCGGACGCATGATCAGGCGGCCATTTTCCAGCAAACCCGCGACGCTGTGGATCATGCCGACCTCGAGCGCGTCGCGGGCTTCCAGGTCGGGCAGCAAACCGGGCAACCGCGCGGCGAGCATCGATTTGCCCGATCCGGGAGGGCCAATCAGCAGCAGATTGTGACCGCCCGCAGCCGCGATTTCGACTGCTCGACGCGCGGTTTCCATGCCTTTGACGTCGCGCATGTCGGGGCCTCGCCCGATGTCGGCGATGCCCCCCGCGACCGGCGGCTTCAAGATTTGAGTGCCTTTGAAATGGCTGATCAACGCCTGCAAATCGGCCGGCGCGAGGATGTTCATTTGGCCGGCCCAGGCGGCCTCGCCTCCCTGAGATTCGGGGCAGATGAGGCCGAGATCGCGGGCCGAGGCGGCGATTGCGGCCGGCAGCACGCCCGCGACTTTGTTCAGCGAACCGTCGAGCGACAACTCGCCAAGGGCCGCGTATTCTGCGAGATGGTCGGCGGGCAAAAGGTCCATTGCCGCGAGCACGCCGAGCGCGAGCGGCACGTCAAAATGGCTGCCTTCCTTAAGCAAATCCGCGGGCTTGAGATTGATCAGGATACGCCGAGGTGGCAGCGACAGGCCCATGGCGTGGAAGGACGCGCGCACTCTTTCCCGTGCCTCCGCGACGGCCTTGTCGGCGAGCCCGACGATCAGGAAATTCGGCGCGCCGCTGGAGAGTTGCACCTGAACTTCGACCGGGATCGCCTCGATCCCGGCAAACGCGAACGTGGCCACCTGGGCCATGGCATGGGAGGGGGAGCGTTTGGACATTCCCAATGGGTAACTGGGAAAGATGAAGATAATACTAACGGATAGTGGTGCGTTTAATGCGGAACGGGGGAATATTCTGCTACCCCTTGGGCTGCCGCTCGGCTATGGTGGGGTTCATGATCGACCCTGTGGGCCATATACCGCGACCAGGTCTTGCCCGCGTGCCTGGGCCAATAGCGCTCGCCGCCGGGGATCTGACGCGCGTTATTCCGGTTGGGTGCCCGCGATGAGTGACACCGTCGACATGACCTTCCTTTCCGGCACGGTCGTGGAGATCTCCCGTGATATCCGGCTGATGCGATTGCAGATGGATGGCATGGCGTCGCGCCTTTCTGGACACGACGGACGGTTTGCCTCGCAGGACGTACGCCTTGGCGGGATCGAAAGCCGCCTTGGCGCGTTGGAGGGGTCGTTTCATGATCTGGTCGGCGAAACCTCACGCGGCTTCAGCCAGCAGCAACAGCAGTTAACGCGTCTGGAGAAGCGGATTGACGGGCTGGGTGCGGGGTTGGCCACGTTGCAGGTGGATCTCGGCGAAAGCACCGCTCGGATCATTCAGGCGATCGAAGGCCGGCCGGCATCATAATCAAGACCATTGGCCGACAGTGGACCGGCGAGTGGTTGCAGAATACACCAGCCCGGTATTGTTCGGATAGGTAATCGAGGCTCACAACCACGCAACTGCTCGCCCACTCCGAATGTTACCGCCAAAGCGGATCGATCGGTCCGGCGCCGCGCAGCACCGCCGCGATGTTATCCAGTGCGCGGAAGCCCATCGCATTCCGTGTCTCGCGGGAGGCACTGCCAACATGCGGCGACAGGATGACGTTATCCAGGTTGGCGAACCGGGTCTCGAAGTTCGGCTCGTCCCGAAAAACATCAAGGCCGGCGGCGAACAGTTTCCCGGATTTCAGAGCGTGAAGCAGCGCATCCTCGTCCACCAGACCACCGCGCGACACATTCACGAACACGGCGCCGTCCGGCAGCAACTCGAGCGCGCGGGCGTCGATCATCTTGTCCGTCGCGGGCCCGGCTGGCGCATGCACGGACAGGAACTGGCAATGGGGCAGCATCGCGTGGAAATCCTCAAAGTACGTGGCGCCGTTTTCCAGGTCCGGCGGCAGACGGTTCCGCGCGTGATAAACGATTTTCATATCGAAGCCGCGAGCGCGTTGCGCCATGGCCTGGCCGATGCGTCCCATCCCCAGAATGCCCAGTGTTTTGCCCGTGACGCGAACACCCAGAAGATCGCCCTGACCGATCCGGTACCGCCAGCCCTGACGCATGATCCGGTCGTATTCGAACGCGCGGCGCGCGGCGGCGAGCAGCATCATGAACGCATGGTCGGCGGTGCATTCCGTCAATACGCCGGGGGTGTTCGTCACAACCAGGCCGCGTTGTTTCGCGGCCGCGACATCGATGTGATCGAAGCCGACGCTGCTGGTCGCTCCCACTTTCACCGTCGCGGGCAGCCGGGCGATCACCTCGGCGGACAGCGGCAGCGTGTTCGTGAACATGATCGCGTCGGCGCCGTGCCGTGTCGCGGCCTCCACGACCTGATCGCCCGTCATGTCGCTCTTGCCCTCGACGATGATCGCGTCGAAGTCCTGGCGGGCACGGATATTGACGTCCACCGGCATCAGGCAGGCGAGAACAAGACGTGGTTGCATGCTTTTGGACCCCTTCGTTCGGTCTTTTATGGCCTCGCGCGGGAATCTGGGGAAGGGATCATTCCAGATCGTCGAGACTGAACTGCTCGGCTTCTTCATCGTAACTGAACAGTTCGGCGTAACGTCCCCACCCGATCACTGCCCGCAACGTCGCGGCGGCGTAATCGGGCGACATATGGTCTTCCAGTTCGTCACGGAAGCGAACCGCCGAGGCGCGGTGGTTCCAGCGTTCGTCCAGAACCTGGCGGATCATGTTCGCCAGCGGCACATGGGCGCGCAACGCCTCCGCGAACAGGATACGGCGGCCATCGACGTCCGCCTGGGTAAAGGCGCGACCCTTTTCGGTCAGATAAATATCGCCTTCCTCCAGAATCGCGAAGCGGAACAATTGCAACGTTTCGCCCAGTGGCAGCAGGTCGTCGACCTCGTAATGAAGTGTCGCGGCGAGCGCTGGCAGGTCGGCGCGCCCCTCGTATGGCGGCGCGGCGAGGGTTTCCATCAGACCGGCCATCAGATTGGTCCCGACCCGTTCCAGCGGCATTGCCAGTGGATGTACTTGCGTGGCAGCGGCCTTGGGTTCAACGCGGGGCCGGCGTGTCATCAACGCGTAAATGTCGTCGACCATTTGCCGGAACGCGGGATCGAGCCGGTTGCGTGGATGCGGAAACCGCACGGTCAATTCGCTGGCCACGCGGCCGGGATTCGAGGAAAACACCAGAATTCGGTCGCACATCAGCACCGCTTCCTCAATATTGTGCGTCACCATTAATACCGACTTCACCGGAAGCTTTCTTTCCGACCACAGCTCGATGAGATCGGTACGCAGCGTTTCCGCGGTCAACACGTCAAGCGCGCTGAACGGTTCGTCCATCAGCAGCAAGTCGGGATACACGACCAACGCGCGCGCCAGACCGACGCGCTGGCGCATCCCGCCGGAGAGTTCCTTGGGATAGGCGGACGAGAACCCGCCAAGGCCGATCAAATCCAACGCGTTTTCCGCGCGCTTTTCGCGTTCTGTCCGAGATACGCCGCGAGCCTCCAGCCCCAGTTCGACATTTTCCCGGACGGTCAGCCAGGGGAACAGCGCGAAACTTTGAAAGACCATCGCGATGCCCTCGGTCGGGCCGGATACTTTGTCGCCTCGCCATGCCACGTGGCCGGCGGTGGGCCGCAGCAATCCGGCGACGATTCGCAGCAGGGTCGATTTGCCGGAACCGGACCGTCCCAGCAGCGCGACGATTTCGCCTTCGCGCAACGTGAGGTTCACGTCGTCCAGAACAACGAGATCGGCGCTTGCGTCCTTGTGATACGCCTGACGGCAGCCCAGTACTTCAAGCAATGGAGCATCCATGGCGATCCCCTATCCCAGAGTCAGTCTGCGCCGCGCGTACGCGTAAAGCGGATGCCACAGCAATCGGTTGCAGGTCAGGACGAACCCGGACATCACAGCGACGCCAAGCACCACCCGTGCCATGTCGCCTTTCTCCGTCGCTATCGCGATATAGGCGCCCAATCCGTGCGCGACGAGTCTTGTGTCGCCCCAGGACACGACCTCGGCCACGATCGCCGCGTTCCAGCAGCCGCCCGACGCGGTGATCGCGCCGGTAATGTAATACGAGAAAATTCCGGGCAGCATCACCTTACGCCACCATAACAATCCGCCGATGCGGAAATTGGCGGCGGCTTCGCGCAGGTCGCCGGGAAAAGCGGCCGCGCCCGCGACGACGTTGAACAGGATGTACCACTGTGTCCCCAGGATCATCAGCGGCGTTAGCCAGATATCCTCGTTCAGGTGAAAGTGAACGATGACCACCACGAAGACCGGAAAAAACAGGTTCGCGGGAAACGCGGCCAGGAACTGCGCAAAAGGTTGCGCCCGTCTCGCCCAGGAGGGACGGAGGCCGAGCCATACGCCGATGGGGACCCAGAGGAGGCTGGCGAGGATCATGAGAACCACGACGCGCGACAATGTCACGAGACCGAGCAGAACGGTGTCGCCCAGATCGGACCAGGTCAGTTCGGCGGCGGCGAAGCTAAAGGCTCGCCAGGCGCCCCAACCAAACAGACAGCCAATCAATATTGTCCAGGCGATGCCGCTTGCTCGGGAACCGATGCCGTCGCGAACGCGAGGTTTGGCGCGAAACGACAGGCGGAGGCCGCCAAGCGACGACGCGGCGTTGCCGACGAGGTCGCCGAGAAAACTCAGCAGGCGCGTGCGGCGCATCAGGCGTAGCATCCAGGGGTCGGAGGCGGTCGCGCCCGCGGTCGTTTCGAAGCGGAATTTCGCCGACCAGGCGACCAATGGACGGAACAGCAATTGGTCGTAGGCCAGGATCACGATCAACATCGCGAAAATAGCCCAGACGATCGCGCCGATATTCCTCTCCGCCTGCGCCACGGCGATGTACGAACCGATCCCGGGCAATTTCCAGGTGTTGTCACCCACCGAGATCGCTTCCGACGCGACGACGAAAAACCATCCGCCGGACATCGACATCATGGTGTTCCACACGAGGCCGGGCGTCGCGAAGGGCACCTCCAACCGCCAGAATTTTTGCCAGGCGCTCAGGTGAAAGCTGACCGAGGCCTCGACGAGGTCCGCCGGAACGGTGCGCAAAGACTGGTACATGCTGAATGCCATGTTCCAGGCCTGGCTGGTGAAAATGGCGAAGATCGCGGCGAGTTCCAGGCCGAGCACCTGCCCCGGAAACAGATTCATGAAAAACACAACGGTGAAGGTCAGAAAGCCAAGGATTGGGACCGACTGCAGGATGTCCAGCAACGGCACCAGAATGGCGCCGGCGCGCCGGCTTTTCGCGGCGGCGGTGCCGTAGGTAAAGGTAAATACCAGGGACAGGGCCAGAGCCGCGAACATGCGCAACGTCGTGCGTACCGCGTATTCCGGCAGTCTCCACGGATCGAGGCTGATCTCCGTCGCGCCAGGCGCGTTAATGGGGACCAGCGTGCCGCGGGCAATTTGCGAAACAGTGATCAGTGTGGCGAACACGCACAGCAACGCGACCACGTCCCAGACGTTGGGCAGGCGTCTCGCGGCGACCAAAGGGGGAATGGTTGCAGTGGTCATATCACTCTGATCGGGGGCGGCCGGAGTTGTTACCGCGCGCCGAACCGGATTGTCACCACCGAGAAGAATGTCAGTTTGACGATGGCGGCTTTACGCCTGGCCGGAGAGAGCAGCGGACCGCGTCTTGCGTCCCGGTCCATTCGCGGTGCCGCCTGGAGCGCTGCCGGGCAAGCACTATGCGCCCATCCGGCTGTCGGTCATAGTCTGGCGCGAGACAGGTTCGGAGAGCCGCATGCCATTGGACGCCATCTTGCCGCCGCCGCACGGCGCCCCCTGGCCCGAGGCCGCGGCCGACGTCGCCGGCATGAACTGGATGTGGCTGGAAGAAGCCGCGCGCTTCGCCACCGAAAATGAGACGCCGTGGCCTCGCGATCTCCGCCTCCATCTCGAATCCGGGTATTTCGAACAACCCCCCGACAACGAGATCCTGGGCCCGGTCCGGCCGCGCGGGGAGCCGAACGGCCTGGTCCTGCGGTCGGGCGCCAAGATCGTAAGCTGGGGCGATACCGAGCAGGTCGATTTCACCTTCTCCGCCGCCAAAAGCTACCTGAGTCTGCTGGCCGGGATCGCCGTCATGGATGGGTTGATCGCGGATCTGGATGAGCCGGTTGGCCGGACCGTCGGCGACCGTGGGTTCGAGGGGCCTCATAACGGCGCCATCACCTGGCGGCATTTGCTCCAGAACACCTCGGAGTGGGAAGGGACGCTGTTCGGCAAGTCCGATATCGTCGATCGCAACCGGAATCTCGCGGTCGAGGGCAAGGGCCGCAAAGGCGATCCGCGACCGCTGCGGGAGCCTGGCCGTTTTTGGGAATACAACGATGTCCGCGTGAACCGGCTGAGTCTCGCGCTGCTACGCCGCTTCCGTCGCCCGCTGCCGGAGGTATTCGCGGAACGCATCATGCGTCCGATCGGCGCGTCGTCCGATTGGTCCTGGCACGGCTACCGGACCTCGACCGTGGAGGTCGACGGTCAAATGATTGAGTCGGTCGCGGGCGGCACCCATTGGGGCGGCGGCATGCTGATCCACGCCGAGGATCAGGCCCGGATCGGCCTTCTCATGTCGCGGCGGGGCGAGTGGGCCGGCAAACGCATTCTGCCCGAAAGCTGGATCGCCGAATCCCTGATGCCCTGTGCGTTAAATCCGAATTACGGCCTGCTGTGGTGGTTGAACACCGGGCAAACCCGTTACAAAAGCGCACCCGCGAGCAGCTTCTTCGCATCCGGCGCGGGCGGCAACCTGACCTGGATCGATCCCGATCACGATCTGGTCGCCGTCATGCGGTGGCTCGACCCAACCGCGGCCGATACGTTCATGAGATTGATCATACAGGCGATGGAATGACGACGCTCGAGACACTCAAAATCGAATCCCCTCAGGAGCATACGGTTCTCGTCACGTTGAACCGGCCGGAGGTGGCGAACGCCATGAATACTCAGATGGGTCTCGACCTGTTGGCGACGTTCGATGGCTTCTGCGCCGCGCCCGCCAGGCAGCGGTGCATCGTCCTGACCGGCGCGGGCCCCAAGGCGTTTTGCGGCGGCGGCGACCTGAAGCAGCGCCAGGGCATGACGGATGAGCAGTGGCAGGATCAGCATCTGATCTTCGAACGCGCGATCCGCGCCATGATCGATTGCCCGGTGCCGATCATCGCCGCGGTCAACGGCGCGGCCTACGCCGGCGGGCTGGAAATCTCGCTCTGCGCCGATTTCATCTACGCCGCCGAGCACGCCCGTTTCGCTCTGACCGAAGTCACTCTGGGCATCATGCCCGGCGCGGGCGGGACGCAGAGCTTACCCAGGGCCGTGGGCGCTCGGCGAGCCAAGGAGATCATGTTGACCGGGCGGCCATTTTCCGTACAGGACGCCTACGACTGGGGCATGGTCAATCGCATCTGCAAGGCCGAGACCCTGCTGGACGAGGCGCTGGCGACTGCCGCCGTCATCGCGGCCAACGCGCCGATTTCCACGCGCCAGCTTAAACAGTCCGTGAACATGGGGCTGAACATGGACCTGCGCAGCGGCATGATGTTCGAGATCGAGGCGTATAATCGCATGGTCCCGACCGAGGATCGCCGCGAGGGAATTCGTGCCTTCAACGAAAAGCGTAAGCCAGTCTACCAGGGACGCTGACCGTCCGGGAGGAAACACCGATGAACGCCATCGCCGAACGCAAGGGCTCCGGGCTGACCCGCCGTCTGGCTGAACAAGCCCGCACCCTCACCTTCGCCGCCATTCCTGGCGAGACCCGCGCCTGGGCGCGTCAATGCATCCTGGATACCATCGCCTGCGGCATCGCGGGCGCCTCGGATGAACTGACCGAAATCCTGCTCGCCGAAATGGTGGAGCAAGGCGGGCATCCCGGCGCCGCGGTCTACGGTCACGCCGAACGCCTGCCCGCCGCCGCCGCCGCGCTGGTCAATGGCGCGGCGGCTCATGCTCTGGATTTCGACGATGTGAACCTGGCCATGCCCGGTCATCCCTCGGTCGCGATCCTGCCCGCGCTGCTGGCCTTGGCCGAGGAACGCGACTCCTCCGGCGCGGACGTCCTGACCGCTTTTGTCGCCGGGTACGAATTGGAGTGCCGTGTGGGCCGGGTGCTCGCGCCGGGTCATTACGATGTGCTGGGGTTCCATTCCACGGCGACGATCGGAAGCTTTGGCGCGGCGGCGGCGTGTGCCCATTTACTGGGCTTGGATCAGGAGCAATTCGTCGCGGCGTTGGGGATCGCAGGCACACAGGCGGCGGGCCTCAAGTCGATGTTCGGCACGATGTGCAAACCGTTGCACGCGGGTAAGGCGTCGTATCACGGCCTGATGGGCGCGAAGCTGGCAATGCGCGGGTTCACCAGCCGCGCGGATGTCCTCGAATGTCAGCAAGGGTTCGCCAGCACGCACAGCCCCGACTTCCATCCAGACCGCGCGTTGGAAACGCCGATGCACGGCTGGTACATGCGGAGCAATTTGTTCAAATATCATGCCGCTTGCTACATGGTTCACTCGTCGATCGAAGCCGCCCGGAAACTGCGCGAGCAATTCGGCGTGACGCCTGATCGGGTCGAGCAAATCCGTGTCTCGCTGGAGGAATCCTGCGACAGGATTTGCAATATTCCCGCACCCAGAACCGGGTTGGAAGCAAAGTTTTCATTACGCCTGGCGACAGCGATGGGATTGTCGGGGATCGATACCGGACGCCTGTCGACTTATTCGGAAGCAGTGGCGACCGATCCTGGTTTGGTACGCTTGCGCGACAAGGTCGATCTCGACTTTAAAACCGGCATCCCAAATACCTTCGCCGAAATCGATCTGCTGCTGACCGACGGAACGCGACTGAGCGCCAGTCACGACGCGGGCATGGCGTCGGACGACACGGAAGGGCAGGGACGCCGCCTGGAGGAGAAATTCGCGGGCCTCGTCGAACCGGTGCTCGGCTCCAATCGATGCGCCGAACTGATATCCAGGATCGGCGAATTTGAAATGCTGCCGGACCTGCGCGAGCTGATGGCTTTGACGGGCCGTTAGAGCAATTTTCGATCTGTTTGTATTGGGCCGGCATTCGCCAGGTTGTCATGGCCCGGCTTGTTGTTTGGGCCATCTGTTCCAGCACGGTTCAGCGACCGGTGGCCCGGACAAGCCGGGGCAAGACGAGGGAGGGGGGTCGTCCCGACGCAACCAAATCGGAAAACACTCTAAGGCAGTGGTTGCGGCGATCCTGGCGTGCTCGCTTTGGCTCGCTGCCTTGCCGCGACGCCATGCGCGTGCGAGATCTCGCGGATGACGGCCCAAGGTTTGGGGGAAATGCAATGAAGATCACGGGGATTGAGACGTTTCAAGCCGACGCGGGCTGGCGCATGTTTTCGTTCCTGAAGATCGTCACCGACGATGGCATCGTGGGCTGGTCGGAGTTCAATGAAAGTTTCGGCTCCGTTGGCCTGTCAGACGTGATCCGCGGCCTGTCACCCGTGCTGATCGGCCGCGATCCCCGCATGTTCGAGCAGGTGACTCAGCATCTGCATGTTCTGACACGGCAGTCGCGCGGCGGGCTTAATCAGCAGGCCATCGCCGCGATCGAGAACGCGTTGCTCGATGTGACCGGTAAGGCCTATGGCGTGCCGGTTTACGCGTTGTTCGGCGGGCCGGTGCGCGATCGCATTCCGGTTTACTGGTCGCATTTCGGCACCTACCGGGTCCGTAGCGCGGCGCTGATGGGCGTGCCGCCGCTGACCAGTTACGACGATCTCGCGCGGCACGCGGAGGAGGTCAAAAAGCTCGGGTTCCGTGCTTTGAAGACCAACATCATGCCGGCGGCGGCGAGCGGGTTGTCGTCGTTCGTTCCGGGTTTTGGGCGGAACGCCGGATGGCCGGAGCTGAACTGGGACAACAAACTGATTCTGGGTGTGACCAAACAGCTCATGGCGATCAGGGACGCCGTGGGACCGGACATGGGCATCCATCTCGACATTAATTTCAACTTCAAAACAGAGGGCTTTAAACGGGTCGCCGACGCCGTCGCGCCCGTGAACCTGACCTGGCTTGAAATCGACACGCACGACGCGCCGGCTTTGGCGGAGATCAAGCGAGGCGCGCCGTGCCCCATTGCGTCCTGCGAAACGTTGCATGGACGGCGGGAGTTCAAGCCGTTCTTCGATCATTACGCGACCGATGTCGCGATCATCGACGTTATCTGGAACGGGTTGAACGAATCCCTCAAGATCGCGGCCATGGCCGATGTTTACGAGGTGAACGTCGCGCCGCATAACTTCTATGGCCATCTGTGCAGCGCGATCAGCGCCACGTTCAGCGCCATCGTGCCGAACTTCAGGGTCATGGAGCTGGACATCGACAGCGCGCCCTGGCGCGACGAGTTTTACACGGTCGTCCCAACGATCGAAAACGGTGAGTTCATCCTGCCAAAAGGCCCAGGATGGGGCATCGATGTGAATGAGACAGCGGTCCGGGCCCGGCCGCCGAAAAATTAAAGGAGAAGACGCGTGGCGAAATATAAGATCGCGACCCCGGCCGGGGCGAGTTTTACCGTCGCTGGAGGTGGATACGACCTCGAGATGGAACCTTTGGAAGGCATCGACGCGGAAATCGTCGAAGGACCGACCGATGAGGATGGGTTTATTAAATTCGCTCAGGACGCCGACGCCATCTATGCGAAGGGCATCCGGATCACGAAAAAGATCATCGACGGTTTGCCCGCGAAATGCCGCGCGATCGTTCTCGGCTCAGTGGGCGTCGATAGCGTCGATGTCGTCGCGGCGACCGCGCGCGGCCTGCCGGTCACGAACTGCCCCGACACCTTCATCGAGGAAGTCGCCGATCACGCGATGATGCTGTTGCTCGCCAGTTTCCGCCGCACGTTGGAGCAGGACCGCATGGTGCGGGAGGGGCGGTGGAGCGAAGGCCGTCCGGAACTGCTGAAGATTCCGCGGTTGCAGGGGCAAACGCTTGGTCTGATCGCCTTCGGTCACGTCGCCCGCGCCGTCGCCAAGCGCGCGAAGCCCTTCGGTCTGCGTGTCATCGCTTATGACCCGTATATCGAGGAACTGGTGATGGTCGAGCACGGGGTCATTCCGTGCACCCTCGAGGAGGTTTTGGCGCAGTCGGACTTTGTGTCGATGCACGCGCCCGCGACGCCCGAGGCCGAGGGCATGCTGATGGAAAAGCATTTCCGGCAGATGAAAAAGACCGCCATCTTCATCAATACCGGCCGCGGCCCGACGGTCCAGGAGGCGGGCTTGATCAAAGCCTTGCAGGAGGGTTGGATCGCCCATGCCGGCCTCGACGTGCTGGAAATCGAGCCGCCCGGCAACAACAATCCGATCCTCGGCATGGCGAACGTGACGCTCAGCGCGCACACCGCGTCAGCCTCCGCGCGTTTCGATCCGGCGCGCAAGCGGCATGTCGGGCGCGAACTGCAACTGATCCTTAACGGCAAGTGGCCGATGAGCTGCGTCAATCCGTCGGTGCTGATGAAATCCGATCTGCGCCGGTGGCAGCCGATTTCCATGGAACGTGGCCCGAACAGTTGAATAACCGTGGCACGCGGCGGGTGGTGGCGACCATCCGCCGCGGATAGGCTTCAAATTGGTTTCGGGTTATGTCCGCGGAACACCGGTATGCGCCGGTATCAGGCCGTTAAATGAAGCCCGCGTGAAATCTGCTCCATGTAATACCTCCGCTCGTTCATCACCGAATGGAGTTTGGGACCGTGCTTCAATATGCAAAACTGTGGCTTAACCTTAAGTCAGATCGCCGAGCCGTTACCGCCCTCGAATACGGGCTGATCGCCGGCGTCATCGTCGCAACCATCGCCGTTGGCTTCGCCCTTTTGGCCAACAATCTGTCGGATAAATTCGAGGGCATTGGCGGCAGCTTGTAAGGCAGGGAAATCCTGCCGAAGAGCCTGGCGGTTCTGGTGTTATCCTCGTGGGAGACGCAAATCGGATGGGCTCGGTCAACGTGAGGGGTATGCCTACCGGGTAGGGCATGCCCCTCGCGCTGTACTACCACCGGCGCCGGTGGCCGTGCCGCCAACCCCAACCCGTCCCAATCACGACTGTCGGGGCACCGACGTACGCGCCCCCGTAGTAAGGGGATGGGCCGGGACTGCTGGCGTGGTAGCCACCGGGCGGATTCTGCACCGAATTGCCCTGCGCGTACATGCACTGGGTGTAGCTGACATCGTAGCCTTGCTGCAGGTCGTATGCAGACCGTTGCGCGCCACCAGAAGCGGCCGAGCCGCCAACCAAAGCGCCCATCGTGCCGCCGACCACGGCGCCTGAACCCATCTGGCCACTGAGCGAGCCCAGGGCCGCGCCAAGGCCCGCGCCAATGGCGGTGCCGATCACGGCTGTGCCTACCGCATTGTTCGTCGCCGCCTGAGCCCCCGCCGAGCCGCCGGTTTGGTCGTAGGCGAACTGACGGCAAATGGCGTCTTCCTGCTGGAATGTGCCGAAATCTTTCCCCGCGCCTGGTAGAGCCATGACCCTTGGCCCCGGAGGCGGCGCGACGGCGCAGGCACTCACGGCCAGAACCGACGCCATTCCGATGATCAAACGCGTGCGCGACATGATAGCGATCCTTTTGTCCCGGCCCCTGATGGCCCAGCAGTTCTCATTATGGCCAATGGTAGGGTTGGGGTTGAGGGCGTAGCGGAAATCGATTGTCAGAATGGCCTTTTCAGGAAGGCAGTGGTGGCGGTCTGATGAAGGCCAGGGTTGCCAGGATATCCTCCCAGGCAGGAAAGACC
>SHWL01000178.1 GCA_009693865.1 Acetobacteraceae bacterium
CGTCGCCTCAAGATCGACCACCAGACCGATGGAGGTAACGATCGACGCCCAGGTGCCGGACAACAGAGAGGCTGGTTTCTTGCGCATCCGGGGTGAGAATCGTACTGCGCCGTGACCGTGCAAGCCTTAGATTCGCGCGTATGGGGCTGCGCCCTCTCCGCGGACAGGAGGCCGCCACGCCGACTGGAACGGAACGGAACGGAACGGACAGTGGATTTGCCGCTGAACGAATGCAACCCCGCGGTTCAGGGATCCATGCGTCGCTCGTCGACTGTTTGGCCCCGTCGCTCGTCGGAGCGGCGGGCGTCTGACAGCGAAAAACTCGTGGCGTAAATGGAAGGCTCTGGCGGGCCACGCTCGATGAAGATGAGCACTATGTCTACGATATAGCCCTTTAGGCGACGCCCAAATATTACCGCGTCAGGCCGGCATCCTTATTTCTGGGCGTCGCCTTAGTACAGTTGGATGCGCTCCATAGCAGCGTAACCTCGTCCATTTTTCCGGGGAAAGATCAATACCCGTGCAATTTTATCAAGCATCAGCTTCGGCGAACGTAAATTTCACGCTGTAGCTCCGCAGCGCGAGGCCGGGAGCCACCCGCGCCGCCGCCACAGCCTTTCGATCGAATGACGACGCCACCAAGATTCCGCGAATCGGCGTGTCAGGCTCGTCCATGACCATATCGCCCATGTAGCTGAGCACCTGGGCGACCGCCCGCTGTCCCGCCACGCCAGCCTTAAGTTCGATGACCACTGTTGCGCCGTCGCGGTCGCGGGCCGTGATGTCGATGCGGCCCGATTCAACGATGCGCTCCGCGCCGTCATCGATGATCGAAAGCCCCGGCTCCAACTGGTCGATCGCCAGTCGCAACGCCGTTTGCATGTCGCGTTCAAGGCCGATGCGCTGTCCGACTTCTTCCTCAATTACGGCTTCAGCCGCAATGAGGACCGCCGATTCGACATTACCGTCGCCCGTCGGCTCAGCATTCCCCTCACGGCTATCGAGGAAGCGCCGGTAATTCTCGGCCGCATTGCGGTAGGACGCCAAATTCGTGCGGGGATTGCCTTCGAAGGGGATCTTGGAGGGGTTCGGCCGCCTGCGTCGCTCATCATCCGACGTATACCGCGGCGCATCGATTACGCTCGCCAGCCGATCCCGCCGGTAGTGCTGATCGAGATCGCCATAATGCTCCTCGACGCGGCCGGAACGGTGCAATTGAGCCGTTATGGTTCCCCCGCCGTAATTCTGAGCTTTGAGCCACGCCTGATAATCTCGCCGCATTCGCATCACCTCGTTCAACAAACTGACACGCTCTCACGGCAGAACCGCCGGTATTCCAGAACCGCGCCGCGGGCGAACTCCAATGTCCAGCTTTTGTCCTGGGCGAGGCGTTTCGCAAAGTCCAGTGCATGACCCGGTTCGAAATCGTGCGCCGCGATCCGATCCCACAACGCCCGAAGGTCGGCGGTCCACGTGCTGGCCTCTCCCGGCCGTGATGGATGGTCCGCGCCGTCTTCCCGCTGCCTGGAGGCATGATACAAGGCGGTCATCGGACCCTCATCCTCGCTGGAGCCTGCAACCATGGTTGACAATGTCGCACCCGGAAAGACCTGGGAAGCTTTGAAAACCGACCCAAACGCGCAGTTGGTCGATGTGCGCACCGACGCCGAGTGGAACTTCGTCGGTGTTCCCGACCTCGCCGCCGCCGGCAAGCAGGTGGTGTTGCTGCCGTGGCAGGTCTACCCGGCGATGACCCGGAACGCTGCGTTCGAGGAAGAATTGGGCAAAGCGGGCTTCACGGCCGAGCACCGGATTTACTTCATCTGCCGCAGCGGCGTCCGCAGCCTGGCGGCGGCCGAGGCAGCGCGAGCGGCCGGCTTTCCGAACGTCTACAACGTCGCGGACGGGTTCGAGGGACCGCCCGACCGAGCGGGCCATCGCGGCGTGACCGCCGGTTGGAAAGCGGATGGGTTGCCCTGGCGGCAGAAGTAGCCTTTGCCGCGTGGTCAGTGCAGGCTTTCCAGCCCTGCCACCGGAATTCGAGTGGGTCCCGGGCGCCGTCCCTCCAGTAAACCGCGCGCATCATCCATCCGTCCCACGCACAGATACGCCCGGAGCAGCGTAAATTCGACCAGATCGACCTGCGCCCGGCTGCCGCCAATACGTTCACGCTCGGCCAGCATCGGGGCGATGGTGTCGATGACGGTGGCGTAGTCCTCCCGTTGGAAGGCGGCGAAAGCGCGTGCCACCGCGGGAACGGTGGGACCGGAGGGGTAGCGTCCAGCACGCGCCAGGTCTTCCATGGCCTGAACCCATGTCTCCAGCGCCGCGTCATCGCCTGCCGCGGCATACGCGAGCGCGACATGCCAGTCAGCCAGGGACATGCCGGGACGCGGGAACTTCTCGCGCGCGAAATCCTGGATTTTCCGCCAACGCGCATGGTCGCGCGGATGGCCCGCCAGCTCGGAGCGCCAGAGAAACGACACTGAGTCCGCGAGCCTAGTGTGCGCCGCGCCGCCATAATCATCGGACGAGAAGACATCCGTGTAGAGGCGAAATCCTGGTTCGGCATCGCCGGTCTGCAATTCAAACAAGGCCAGATGCCAGTTCAAATGTCCGAATAAGCCACCGCCCCGGTCATAGTTCGGCAGCCATTCCCGCATGAACGCGATGGCGGCGTCGCGTTCACCGGTTTCGTAACAATGATGCGCGAAGGCGTGCGCCGCGTAGGCGTTGCGCTTGTATTGGGTAACGGATCGCTCGATCCTCGGGCGCGCTGCTTCATGCTCGCCGACCTCCGACAGCGCCATGCCGTAATGCGCATCGAACCACCAATCGCCGTCGTAATGCGGGGCAAGCTGACCCAGAAACGCGGCGAGGTTCTGTTCTCGTCCGGACAGGCCTGACATGCCGATCAGCCCCCCCTGATTGGCGGCGAGGCTGAGTACCAGCGCATCGCGAGGCCAGGTCTCCAAATGGGCGCGGATCGCTGTCAGCGCCGCGGCGCCCTGTCCGGAGAACAGAAGGCGAAAAACCTCGATATGGCTGAGTTCGCGAGCCGGTAATCCATCGCTCAGAGCCTGCGCCGCCGCCAACGAGTCCCGCATTGCCGGGATGTCGCCTGCCAACTGCCGCGCGCGAGCATGGGCTATGTGGGCCAGGGCGAAGCCGGCATCCGCCGCGATGGCTCGCTCGAAGGCGGCGGCCGCACCGGGGTAAACCGTTAACAGCAGGTCGCAGCCTTCGATGTAGGCGTCCCGCGCGGTGGAGGCGATGGTGGATACGGCGAGACCGTAACGATCCGTCAGCATGATGGTCCTCCCGGCGAGATTGGGTCGATCGTTCTCAGATTTCTGGGCTGTCTGGACGGTACCGGCGGCGTCATGAAGCGGGCAAGGGCGGCTGTCCGCCCTCGGTCAACGGTCGGCTGGCGGGCTTTGCCATCCGTCAAACCCTCTGTTCATAAGCCGCTAAAAAATATTCTCCGGCTCCAGCCCAAGCATAACCTGCCCCACCGTCTCGTAGTGCAAAATCCGGCCCTGCCCCTGCTGCGCGACCGTATGAATATCCCGCAGCCGCCGCTCGAACGGATTTTCCTCGAACACCGCCATGGAGCCGCAGTCGTGGTACAGCGTGTTGACGATCTCCCGCGCCGACTGAATGGCCCAGGTGGAGGCGAGGCGCAGGCGGGTGCGCTGATCCAGGTCCATGGCGCCGCGTTCTTCGATCGTTTCCAGCGCCTCATCCGCCGCCGCGTGCAGGAAATATCGGGCGGAGCGCCACCGCGCCTCGGACTGCGACACGTGCGACTGGACGACATTGTTCTCGACCATCGGTTTCCCCGCGCCACGCCGGATCTTTTCCCGCGGCAGGGACAGGAACGCGTCCATCGTGCCGCGGGCGATGCCCAGAGCGACGCCCCCGAACCCGATCGAATACAACTGGTTGCTGGTGAAACGATACAGCGGACTGTCGGTCCGGCGGTCGCGAGGATCGTCCCGATAAATGGCGCGTTCGTGCGGAATGAACAGATTGTCGACCGAGTACTCGTTACTGGCCGTGCCGCGCAGGCCCAGAGTGTGCCAGATATCGTGGAATGTGGCGCTGGATTTGGGATACAGGAACGTTTTCGTTTCCTTGGTGCCCGCGACTCGCAGATGCGCGCCCAGAAAGCTGGCGTTCTGACTGCCGCTCATGAAACGCCATTTGCCTGTGATGCGATACCCGCCCTCGACCGGCGTGGCCTCGTACGGCGAGCCTGGCGGACCCCATGCCACGATCCCGTCCGGCCGCCCAAAAATCTCCTGCGCCATGCGCGGGTCCAGATAGGCACTGGTGGTCGAGCACCCGTTGCTTTGACACGTCACCCACCCCGTCGAGCCATCCGCGCTCGCGATCGCCTCGGTCACCTGGGCGAAAATTGAGGGTTTCAACTCCATCCCGCCCACGGATTTCGTTTTCAGCATGGTGAAGAATCCGCCCGCGATCAGGGCTTTGACGACGGGTTGTGTCAGTTCGCGGATATCGTCGTTCTCCGCCGAGGCGGCGGCGATCAAAGGCATCAGGTCGCGGGCCTTCTGAACCTGTGGGTGGACGGGGGGCATGGCGTTTCTCCGATGGCGCTGTCCTGTTGGATTACTCACGGGTCCGACGGTTCGGTCAAGCGAAGCGCGAGGGGCGCGACGTTGGCTGGCCGCCGAGCGGTCTCGTTCTGGCGCGGCCCCCTGGGTTACACTCCAGAAGAAGCGTCCCGCACCCGCAGCACCGCGAACCAGGTCTGATCCTGATCCAGCACCACCCCGTCCGGCCGCGCGAGCTTGCCCGTCGCCGTCACCGGAATTTGCCGCAGAGTAACCGAATCGCGGATGTTGCCGCCGATGACACCGATCTTTCCCGGCTTCGACGTATCGACAACGATGTCGCAATGCGCTGGAAACAGCCCGGCGGTCGGCAGATCGTCGTAGCGCAGCGTCGCAGCCTGCCGTCGCCCATGACAAATCAGATCACCGGGGACGGGAGCGTAGGCTTCCGGCCGCTCAGCGGTCATCAGCCAGCCGCGATCGGTCCCCAATGTCATGCGTTTCGCGGCGTTAATGTAGAAGGCGTGATCGGCCGAGTAAGGAAAGGCACTCCCTGCCCCGGCGATCCGCATTACATACGAAACGAACGCCGCCGACCACGCGAACTCTCCGTCCTTCTCCGGCGGAAAAACCTTGCCGTGTTCATCGTGTTTGCCGGTCCAGCCCGCTTCTGGCGCATCGCGATTCAAACCTGACCACCAATACTCCCCGACACGTTGCCACAATCCCTGGGCTCGCTCCGGCTTAGCCGCCTCGTCGCGGTCATCTTCGTCCGTCGTTTCTCCGAACAGCCGCCACTCCCGCAGCGCGATTTGTACCAGCGCGGCGCGAGAAAACGCCTCGAATGGCGTCCGCGCGAACGGCGGGATGTGAGAGACCGGGCCCAGGTTCGAACAGCCAGACATCAGCGGAATCCCAAACGCGATCGCGCGGAGGATCCACGCGAGCGAACGATTATGTCCGTTGCTCGGGGAACAGGCCAACCAATCCCTCCGCGCTCGCCTCGCACCGCCCGCGCTCCGTGATGAGCCCTGTCACCAACCGAGCCGGGGTCACATCGAATGCCGGATTGGCCCCCGGGCTTCCCGCGGCGGCGACCCGCACGGTGGCGATGGTTCCATCCGCCATCCGTCCGGTGATGTCGGTCACCTCGGCCGCGGGTCGTTCCTCTATCGGAATTTCCGTCAGGCCGTCGGCGACCGTCCAGTCGATCGTGGACGACGGCAGCGCCACCCAGAACGGCACGTCGTTGTCCCGCGCGGCGAGCGCCTTCAAATACGTGCCGATCTTATTGGCGACGTCGCCCGTCCGCGTCACTCGGTCTGTCCCGACGATAATCAGGTCCACTTTGCCGTGCTGCATCAGATGTCCGCCGGCATTGTCAGCGATGACAGTATGCTTCACGCCGTGGCTGCCGAGTTCCCACGCCGTCAGCGCCGCGCCCTGATTGCGCGGGCGCGTTTCATCGACCCAGACATGGATATCGATCCCGGCGTCGTGCGCCATATAGATCGGCGCAAGAGCCGTCCCCCAATCCACCGTCGCCAGCCACCCCGCGTTGCAATGGGTCAGCACATTCACATGACCCTTGGCCGCTTTCTCCAGGATCAGTGGCAGGCCGTGGCGGCCGATCGCCTCATTCTGGGCCGCGTCTTCATCGGCGATGTCGCCCGCCTCGGCATAGGCGGCGTCGACCCGGGCGGACGGCACCGTGTTGCGCAGCCGCGTCAGCATCCGATCCAGAGCCCACCGCAGATTGATCGCCGTGGGGCGTGTCTCCGCGAGCATCGCGGCGTCGCGTTCCATCGTCTCGGTCGAGGCATCGTCACGCAGGCCCAGACACAGCCCGTACGCCGCGACGGCCCCGATCAACGGCGCGCCCCGCACCTGCATGGACCGGATCGCGTGCGCCACCTGATCGGGCGTCGTCAGCCGCAGAATATCCAAAGACCACGGCAATTTGGTTTGATCAAAAATGTGAACCGGCCAGCCGTCGTCCGGGCTCACCCAAACCGACCGGTAGGCGACTCCCGCAACCTTCATCGCGCGCTGATCCGTTGCGCCAGCACGCATACCAGCGTGAACAACCGCCGCGCTGTATCGAAGTCGATCTCAATCTTACCCGCCAGACGTTCCGTCATCAGCACCGCGCCCTCGTTGTGCAAGCCGCGGCGGCCCATGTCGATGGCCTGGATCCGCGCCTCCCGCCCTTCCTCGACCGCCTTGCCATGGCTGTCGACGAGCATTTGATAGTCTTTCACGAGGCGCCGGAACGGGCCAAGCGCAAGGCCGATCGCGATCAAAGGTCCATCATCCTGAGCGCGAATGTCGAAAATCAGCCGCCCCTCGGCGATTGCCAGATGCAGGACATAGGGGCCGTCGGTCATTGCCCCGTCGCGCCCGAATACTTTGAAGTAATTCGCCGCCGCGAGATCCGCGACCGCATGCTCCCGGTCGGCCTCGATGGACGGTGGCAGCGTGCCCCGGGAGTCGTCGTCCAGGATGACGCGGTCGAGTGTCATGTCGCGGAGGGGTCGGACTTCAGCATGTTCAGGCTCAGCATCATGCCGACAGTCCCGCCCTTGACCGGCCGCAACAACCCGATGGCAAGGCCCAGGGTGAGCGGTAGAAATATCGCGGACATGAGCCAAAGCGGTGGTTGATGCCCCCGCTCCACGAGGAATATCAGCGGTACGACGATGTGCCCGACGACCAGGATCGTAAAATAGGGCGGCGCGTCGTCCGCGCGCGCCAGGCCAAGGGGCGCACCGCATGCCTCGCAGGCCGCCACCACTGTCAAAAATCCCTTGAAGACCTTGCCCTTCCCGCATGCCGGGCAGAGCCCGCGCAGGCCTCGTCCGATCGCCGTGGCGAACGTGGCTCTTGGCCATGGGTCGGTTGGTTCTGAGCGGTCGGGTTGCCACCGTTCCGTGGGCATGTGCCGGTCCTTGAAACAGAATGACAATCAGATAGTCCATGCTGCGCTGCAACACCAGAGGGACCGGCTTGATCCAGCAATTCTCATTATGGCTGCTGACCTCTCCCAAATCGTCATCCTCCGGCGCGACCGGAGGATCCGGAGCGGCACCACGCCTTGCTTTCCGGCGCTATTATACGCGGATATGTGCCGCTACCGATCCTCCGGTCACGCCGGAGGAT
>SHWL01000179.1 GCA_009693865.1 Acetobacteraceae bacterium
AGCACTGCACCTTCCCCGCAGTGAGCACCATGGCATGCTCGGCACCAGTCGGACGTTCAGGCCTGCCGCACATGCCAAAAACCGGAGGTGGATAAAGCAACCCTCGTTACGAATGCCGGGCGACAACTATCTTGACACTCACCGCTTCCGACGGTGTGCTACGCCGAGGGGATGACGCGGTTCTTGTTCGCGAATGGGATCCAGATCTTCAAATACCCGGAATTCGCGACGGCGCTGCGAGAGCGGGTCCGCGGACAGGTCGCGTCCGTGGTGGCGAACGCCGGGGTCACCATCGAGCACATCGCCAAAAGCCATATCCGCAAGGAAACGGTTGTCGCGAAGGTGTTGGAACAACGCGGCGATCATCCCGGCCTCGTGCATGTCCTGTCGGCGATGGAGGCGTGCCCGTCCTACCGGCCCTGGCATGACAAGCAGTCACACAAGACCTACCTGCGTCCCCCCGCCTTCGCGGGGGCAGGCTCCCACCGGTAAATGTCTGCACTATTACTTCTACTTCATGGATTCGGACCTGGGCCTGATCTATCTGCGCGTTCCCACCTGGGCACCGTTCCGGCTGCAATTTTATTGTAACGGCCACAGCTGGCTGGCCCGGCAACTGACGGCGGAAGGCATCAGTTTCACCACCGCCGACAATGCCTTCGTCCGCATCGACGACTGGCAACGTGCACAGGAACTCGCCGATGGGTTCTCGCCCGACCTGCTGCATCGCGTGCTCGATCGTTACGCCGCGCTGTGCTGTCCGGTGCTGGATGTGTTCGGCCAAACGTACCACTGGAGCCTGATGCAGGTGGAATACGCCACCGATCTGGTGTTCCGCTCCGCCGCGACGCTGAAGCCGCTGTATGACCAATTCGTCCGCGAGTCGGTGCTCAATGTAAAGGCTGAGCAGGTTGCCACCTTTCTGGGACGCAAGATCACCCCGCAACTGGCCCAGGAGATCGGATCTCAGTTCTCCACCCGGATCGAAGGGACCTGCATCAAACATCGGTTTGGCAGTGCTTCGGTCAAAATGTATGACAAGTTCGGCTGCGTATTGCGGATCGAGACGACGACCAACGACGTCTCCTTTTTCAAGCACCACCGGAAGGTGGAACATCGGCAAGGGTCCGCGACGCGGGACCTGGCCCCCGTCAAAAAGTCGATATACAGCCTGATTGATTTGCGTGAAATATTGTTTGGTTGCAACCGCCGCTATCTGGAACACCTCTCCGCGCTTGATGACTTCTCCGCCGGTGTCCGCGCGCTCGACCGGGTTACCAGACCCCGGGTGGTCGATGACAAGACCGTCAAGGGGATCAACTTCTTCGATCCAACCGACAAGGCCCTGCTGCAAGCGTTACAGGACCCGCGGGTGAACATCGCCGGTATCCGGCGCGGCGACCTGATCGCGGTGCTGGACCAGCTCACACCGAACCGTTTGTCGCGGCAATTGCGACGGCTGCGTGATATCGGCGTGATAAAACGAGTGAGGGGAACCTATCGCTATTACCTCACCCGGATGGGCCGGGCCGCCACCGCGGCACTTTGCCGGGTGACGGAGAGCATTATCATTCCGGCAATGGCATGATGGGATTTTTCAGTGCAGAAAGTGTCAAGAGTCAGGCGGTAAGGGACTAAAGCAAATACATGGTCGAACCACTGCCCGATGCAATCGTGGATGCCCTCCGCCGTTTGAATCTCCCCGGCGCCCACGAGGGCGAGCGTTTGACGGGCGGCGTGTCCTCCGACATCTGGCGCGTCGATTTTCCCGCGGGCTCGATTTGCGTCAAACGGGCTTTGCCAAAACTACGCGTGGCCGCGGACTGGCATGCGCCAGTGGAGCGAAACATTTACGAGGCCCGCTGGATGCGCCACGCCGGAGGCTTCGCGCCTGGCCTGTTGGGTCAGGACGAGGCGGCCGGCGTCCTGGCGATGGCCTGGTTGCCGCCGGAGCGGTATCCGTTGTGGAAAAATCAGCTCCGCGACGGAAACGCCGATCCCGCCTTCGCGGCGTCGGTTGGCGCGGCCCTGGTGTCGATCCACGCGGAAGCCGCCGCCAGACCCGAGATCGCGGATGAATTTCCCACCGGCCGGATTTTTTACGATATCCGTCTGGAACCCTATCTGGCCGCGACCGCGCGCGCTCATCCAGACCTCGCGGACCGCTTGCTCGGTCTGATCGCGGTGACACAAGCCAATAAGAAAACGCTCGTGCATGGCGACGTCAGCCCGAAGAACATTTTGGCTGGGCCGCACGGTCCTGTGTTCCTGGACGCGGAATGCGCCTGGTGGGGCGATCCAGCCTTCGACCTGGCGTTTTGTCTCAATCATTTGCTGTTGAAGTGCCTGTGGACGCCTGGGGCGCGAGACCAGTTCCTGGACTGCTTTGACGCGCTGGCCGGAGCCTATTTTCAGGGCGTGGCGTGGGAGGAACCGGACAATCTCGAACAACGCGCCGCCGCGCTGTTGCCCGGGTTGTCCCTCGCCCGCGTGGATGGCAAATCGCCCGCCGAATACATCACCGGCGACGCCCAGAAAGACCAGGTCCGCCGAGTGGCGCGCGCGTTGCTGGCCGATCCGCCGGATCGCCTGGCCGCGATCCGCGACGCCTGGAAAAGGGAAACCGACGCATGACCGGCACCAATATTGCCTTTGTCCACGCTCGCCGGGTGTGGGACAGCCGCGGCCGGCCCACGGTGGAGGCCGACGTGATGCTGGAAAATGGCGCGGTCGGACGGGCGATCGCACCGGCGGGCGCCTCGACCGGCAGCGCGGAGGCGCTCGATCTGCGCGATGGCGGCGAGGCCTTTGGCGGTTACGACGTCCAGCATGCCGTGGCGAACGTCAACACCGAGATCGCTCGAGCAGTGACCGGGATGGACGCCGCCAACCAGGCGGCGCTGGACAACCGGTTGATCGCGCTGGACGGCACGGCGAACAAAAGCCGGTTGGGCGCGAACGCGTTGCTGCCGGTCTCGATGGCCGCCGCCCATGCCGCCGCGCACGCCGCCGGCCTGCCGCTGTTCCGCTATCTGGCGGATGATGACGCGACTCTGATCCCTCTGCCGCAAATCCAGATATTTGGCGGCGGTGCGCACGCCGGACGGCGCGTCGATATTCAGGACTTCATGATCGTGTGTCCGGCGGCGGACAGTTTCGCGCAGGCCCTGGAATGGACGGCGGAGGTTTACCGGGCGGCCGGGAAGTTGATGGCCGAGGCTGGAACTTTGGCGGGCGTGGCGGATGAGGGCGGATGGTGGCCGGTCTTCTCCACCAACGAACAGGCCCTGGACATGCTGGTCCGCGCGATTGAGCGCGCGGGCTTCAAACCGGGCCACCAGGTCGGGATCGCGCTCGACATCGCCGCGTCGGAATTTGGCCGCGCGGGCCGGTACAAGCTGGCGCTGGAGGACCGCGAACTGGACAGCGCGGGCATGATCGATCTGCTGTCCGGCTGGATCGCGCGCTATCCCATCCTGTCGATCGAGGATCCGCTGGCCGAGGACGATCCCGAGGGCTTCGCGGCCTTTACCCGCCTGCACGGCAAATCGTTACAGATTGTCGGCGACGATTTCCTGGTCAGCGATGCCGCGCGCGTCCGCGACGCCGCCGCGAACGGTGCCGCCAACACGGTGCTGTTGAAACCCAACCAGCGCGGCACTCTGACCGAAACGTTGGATGCCTGGGCCGCCGCCAAAGAAGCCGGTTTTTCGGCGATCGTTTCGGCCCGCTCTGGCGAGACCGAGGACACCACGATCGTACATATCGCCGTCGGATGGGGCGCCGGACAGCTCAAGGTCGGCAGTTTCACCCGCGGCGAGCGCATGGCGAAGTGGAACGAAATGCTGCGGGTGGAGGAAAGTCTGGGCGCGCGGGCCCGTTTCGCGGGCGGCACGGTGCTGGGACGGTCGCGGTGATCAGAATGCTCCACCACGCCTCCGCTGGCGCGGATGAAACACGGCGCCGTTCTGATCGACACCGCCCGCGGCGGGCTTGTCGATCAACCCGCTTTGGTTGACGCACTGCGAACCGGTCAGCTTGGCAGCGCCGGTCTGGATGTCTTCGCCGAGGAACCTCCGGCGCGGGACGACGCTTTGTTCGCTTTGGACAACGTCGTCGTCACACCGCACATCGCCTGGATTACAACCGGCACGTTCGACCGGAGTTTTGCGCTCGCCGAGGAAAACTGCCGGCGGGTCATGGCGGGCGCTGCGTTATTGCACCGGGCCGCGTGACGCGGGGGCGGATTCTTTTTTCAAAGCCGCCGGTATCGTCAGCGGACCAGCCTCAGCGCGCGGAGAAACTTTTGACCATACGCCTTCACAATGATCCAGAACAACGAGCCCGCCTGTAAAGGTGCCGCTGGTCGCGGCGGCTCGGTCAGGCGCGGTGGCTGTTCCGTCGCGGGGAGCGCGCCCTCGGCCGGCCCAGGAGTATCCTTGGAAAACTCCTCCGACGCCCGGCGGGCGAAATCGGCCATGATGACGTTCGCCACCGCGATGCCACCGGTTTTCGCGAAATCGGCCAGCACGCCACCCAACTCCGCATCCGAAACGATCTTCACGATCGTCTCGGGTGGCGCACTGCCGGCCGCGTCGGACAGCGCGAACGAGACCTTCACCCCGATCCGGGCCGCCCGCATATCCGCGGTGCCGCGGCCCGTCACAGTACCCGTCAGCGCCTGCTCGTCGAAATCGCAGGATGCCTTGCCCTTGAAGTTGATCCGTTTCGGACCGAACGACACGACCATCGCGCCGGGCCACGAGCCATCCTCGGCCTGAGGTTCCAGCAGCGCGCCCGGCATACAGGTCGCCATGCGCGGCACGTCGGCGAAACGTTTGAGCACCTCCGCCGCCTTGCCGGGCACGCGGAACTCCCCCTCAAAATGCATCGCCGGTTACGCGACCGGGCGCAGCAACGGCGCTTTGCTTGGGATCCCGTAATACACCTTGGCGTGCGGATCGCTTGGCGTGGTTGGGGACACGCGGGCGTCGATCAGGTACAGGCCGCCCTTGCGGAGACCTTCCGCCACCGCCGCGGGCAGATCGGATTCCTTGTTCAACAGCACGCCATCGCCGCCAAACGCTTTCGCGATCGCGACGAAATCCGGCGAGTCCCAGTGCGACTGGCCCCAATCGAAACCTTTTGGGATCAGCTTATGCACCTCGGCGCCATAACCGCCGTCGTTCCAGACAATGAGAACCATTTGCTGCTTGAAGCGCGTGATCGTATCGAGCTCCTGAATATGAAACAACATGCTGCCATCGCCCTCGATCGCGATGTGCTGGCGTCCGGGGTTGCCCGCTCCGGTGCCGATGGCCAAAGGCAGTCCTTGCCCGACCGCGCCGAATTGGTAGGAAAAGTGGATCTCGGCACCCTTCGGCAACGCCATGTACATCGCGGGCCACGAGAAAAAATGACCGGCGCCGCAGGTGACCAGAACGCCCTCGGGTAAGGACCGCGCGAGCTGATGCGCCACGGCGCGCGAATCGAGCCCGTCTTTCGGTGCCTCGAACACGTGCGGAGGCTCGTCCAGCACCGCGCGGATTTCGGCATTTCGAAATCCCACGCTCCGGACCTGGCGGCTTTCCAGCGCCTCGTTGATGCTGGCGACGGTTTTGCGGGCGTCGCCTTGCACGTACAAACCCGGAATGACTCCAATTTCCTCGGGCATCGGCTTGATGTCGATGCGCGCGACCTCGGCGCTGGGGAACAACAACCCGCCCTCGGTCGTGTAGTAGCCAAGCTCGGCGCCGACGCCCAGGACGAAGTCCGCGTCGGCCAGCACGCGCTCCGTTGGTTCCGACGCGAACGCGCCGGCGATGCCGACATCCCAGGGCTCGCCCGCGAAATAGCCTTTGCCTTGCAACGATGTCGCCAGCAACGCACCCACGCGATCCGCCAGCTTGATGATTTCGTCACGCGCGCCCGAGGCCATCGCACCCTTGCCCGCGACGATCACCGGCCGTTTCGCCGCCGCCAGTTTCTCGATCACCGGCGCAAGCAGATCCGGGCTGGGGTTTTCCACGCGCGGCGGCAGAAACATCGTGGAGGGGCGGTATGCGAAATCCCAGTCGATCTCCCGATCCTGCAAATCCATGTTCAGGTTCAACACCACCGGCACGCGATGCACGCGCGTGGTGTAAAATGCCTCGGCGATTTCCTCGGCCATGTTGTCGAGACTGGTGACCGTGTGGAATCGTGCCGAGCACGCCTCGACGAAGCGCTTCTGATCCATCGACTGGGTCTTGTTTTTGGACCCCGGATTGATCTCGCCTGTCACCAGAATCATCTGCGAGCGGTTGCGCGCGGCGATGATCAGCGTGGTGCCGCACTGGGTAAGGCCCGGACCGCACGTGACCATCGCGACGCCGACCTTGCCGGTCGTGCGGGAGTATCCGTCGGCCATCGACACGGCGGCGGCCTCATGCCGGGCGGAGATGATCTGAGCGTTCTTTTTCACCAGCGACGCCCACAGCCACATGTTCCCGTCGCCCATCAGGCCAAACAGGTCGTTGCACCCCTCGGCGAGCAGGGCGTCGGCGATGGCTTCATAAGCTTTCATGGGCGTGCGGTCCTTGTGGTTCGATGTCGCGTTGGGAGCATAGAGCGTCTGAAAATGGGGGCGGCGTCAACCTGGGGCCGGTTCGGATGTCGTTGGCTTCAATCAATAAATGGTTTCAGTAGTGGTACCGGCACATTGCGATAACGACGCGCTGCTCGTCGTCTGGCCTACCCTCCACCGCGTAAACCAAACGATGTTCGCCCGTGATGCGGCGTGACCAGAACCCGGCGAGATCGCCCTTGAGCGGTTCCGGTTTGCCGATCCCCTGGAAAGGTGATCGCCTGATGTCCTCGATGAGTTCATTCAGCCGTGCATGGGTCTTCGCGTTCTGGCGGCTCCAATGAAGATAGTCGGCCCAACCGAGGTCCGTGAAATGGACCCTCAAGCCGGCGGGCCGGCCGCGGGCAAATCATGCTCGAGCACTTCGCCGGCGCGAGCCTGACGAACGGACTCCAAGAGCCGCGCGGCGTTTTTCGGGCTGCTGAGCAGGTGAACCGTCTCCCGCCATCCGTCGAATTCGGCCTCGGACATGATCACGACGTTGCCTTTGCCGCCTTGACGAGTGACGATCAACGGTTCCCGATTGTCGGTCACCTGGTCGAAATAGCGCGCCATCCGTTGGCGCAGATCGGTGAAGGTGACGTGACCCATAGGTGATCTCACGAAATATGTACTGAAAGATGTACCTTATCAGCCGAAAGGTCAATGCAACGCTGCCGAGGGCCTCCTCCGCCACTCTGGATGGACGAAAGCGGCGGAGCCTGCGTACGCGAGCCTATTTCCTCGGCGACCAGGCGTTCATTGTCATGAACACGCGCTCCGGTGGCTTGGCGAGTATCTTGCCGTCGATCTCACTGGCATCACGAACCTTGATCCACTCGGGGTCGCTCAGGAACTCCTTCCAGTTCTTGTCGGCGGCCATTTGGCTTTCGTGCGATATGACATAGATCAGTGTCGTGGCCTTCAGATTTTCGTCGGTCGGCGTCCAGTACATCTCGCTTTTCATGCCATGCTTCACTGGCGTCCGGTGAATAAGCCTGTTACTTCAATGACTTATATTAAGTTGCTACTTAGCAACCGTATGTCAAATTTTAAACCTTTGCTCTCATCAGGGATTTTCGAAATACTTCGTCCGAAAGGATGGCCTACAATGTGTACTCTGA
>SHWL01000180.1 GCA_009693865.1 Acetobacteraceae bacterium
TGGTCTTTCCTGCCTGGGAGGATATCCTGGCAACCCTGGCCTTCATCAGACCGCCACCACTGCCTTCCTGAAAAGGCCATTCTGACAATCGATTTCCGCTACGCCCTCAACCCCAACCCTACCATTGGCCATAATGAGAACTGCTGGCTTCGATCTCCCGCGATTGCTCTTCGCCGCCCGCGGTGTGAGGATGGCCTCCTTGAATCGAAGGAGGGTCGGGGCGATGCGTGTGATCATGGCAATCTGTCTGGCTTTTGGCGTCCTGCTCGCGGGCGCGGACGCTCCGGCGGCCGATTTGCGGATCGGTGTCGCCTCCGAGGTCACCACTCTCGATCCGCATTTCTTTCACCTGACCTCGAACACCGAGATCCACAAGGGCATCTACAGCGGTCTGGTGACCCAGGATGCCGACATGAAGGTGATCCCCGATCTGGCATCGAGTTGGCGCACGATCGACGCGACGCACTGGGAGTTCAAGCTGCGGCCGGGTGTCACGTTCCATGACGGCACGCCGCTGACCGCCGACGATGTCGTGTTCACTTACGAACGAGCGCGCAATGTACCGAACAGCCCAGGAAGCTTTTTGCAGTATTTGAAGAATGTAACGAAGACGACGGCGGTGGATCCGCTGACCGTGGTGGTGGAGACCAACGGGCCGGACCCGATCGTGCTGAACGAGTTGCAGAATGTCTGGATCGTTTCACGCAAGATCGGTGAGGGCGCGACGTCGTCGGACTACAACTCCCGCAAGGTGGCGATCGGCACCGGTCCGTATAAGGTCGTCGATTGGGTCCAGGGCGACCGCATCGTACTGCGGCGCTTCGACAACTATTACGGCCCCAAACCGGACTGGGAGACGGTGACCTACCGCCCGATCGTCAACGACGCCGCCCGGACCGCCGCTTTGCTCAGCGGCGACGTCGATCTGATCGCCTCCGTTCCCGCCAACGACCTGGAGAATGTGCGGGCCAATCCGAAGCTCACCGTCGCCACCATGCAGAGCAACCGCTGCTTTTTCTGGGCTATCGACGGCGATCGCGACGTGACCCCGTCGGTGACCGACGCCGACGGTAAGCCGATGACGAAGAACCCGCTGAAGGATGTACGGGTGCGGCGAGCGTTGTCGAAGGCGCTGGATCGCGCGGCAATGGTGTCGCGCGTCATGCAAGGCCAGGGCGTGGCAGCCTCGCAGTTCATGCCCGAGGGAGTGCCGGGGATCAGCGCGAGCCTGAAGCCTGAGGCTTATGACCTGGAAGGCGCGAAAAAGCTGCTCGCCGAAGCGGGCTATCCGAACGGGTTCAGCCTGATCGTCTCCTCCAGCAACGATCGTTACATCAACGACGCGCTGATGACCCAGGCGGTGGCTCAGATGTGGAGTCGGCTTGGCCTGAAGATCACCGTCAACACGTTGCCGAAAGCGGTCTATTTCACGCGCGCGAACAAGCTGGAATTCAGCGTGCTGCTGGGCGGCAATTCCACCGATACCAGTGAGCCGCTGTCGCAACTGGCCTATCTTCTGGGCACCTGGGACGCCACCAAGGGCATCGGCAACGGCAACTGGGGGCGGTACTCCAACCCGAAGGTCGATCAACTGATCGCGGCCGCCTATGGCACCATGGACGACACCAAACGCGCGGCGCTCGTGGCGCAGGCGAACGAACTTGCTCTCGGCCAGGACGTGGCGGCGATTCCGATACTGTTCCAGATTACGGCCTGGGGCATGCGGAAAGGCATCGCTTATGGTGGCTTTCCGCAGGACGCGACGGTGGCGGCCTTGGTACACATGGTCAAGTAAGGCAACGCCCAAATATTACCGCTGCAAGATGGCCTCCCGTTTCCCCGTCATGGCCCGGCTCGTCCGCATGAGCATCAGGATAAGGGAAGAGCGGAGCCGGATATTCTCTCTTCACCGTCATGGCCCGGACGAGCCGGGCCATGACGAAATGGGGAGATATGCGCACGACTCAGTTAATCTTGGGCGTCGCCTTAGGATCGTCGTGATTCGCTGGTCGCGGGCCTCGGCCGAGAGGTCGCGAGGATTCAGACGCCCACGAGCGGTTTAATCGCGGCCAGTTCGTCGCGGGCCGCGATCGCCGCTTTGGAAAGATCGTGATCGGTCTGAAGGTTGATCCAGAACTGTGCCGTTGTGGCAAACACCCGGCCAAGGCGAAGCGCCGTGTCAGCGGTGACGGGCTGCTGTTCTCGAACCAAACGTTCCACGCGCGTCCGGTCCTTCAGGCCCATTGCCTTGACCAATCCGCCTGGTGTCAGGTGGTAGCCGGGCAGGAATTCCTCCCGCAGGTGCTCGCCAGGATGCGGCGTCGGCGAGACGAAGTCGGCAAAATCGGAAGCAGCCATAATTCTCTCCTTCAGAAGCACCCGATGGTGAGGGGCTTCCCTTTTCAGTGATAGTCCACGAATTCAACATCGTCAGGACCGTTATCGGTCCAAACGAAGCAGATGCGGAACTGGTCGTTCACGCTGATCGACCACTGGCCCTCGCGGTCGCCGGCCAGGGCGTGGAGCCGGTTTCCGGGCGGTGCTTTCTGGGCGGGGTGGCACCTGAACAGAGCGCCGCTTGGTTGACAAACGGCTGTACAAAACACTAATGGCGCGGGAATGGACCTCGGGGTATCAGGTTTCGATTGGGACAAGGGTAACCGGGACAAATGCCAGAAGCGCGGCGTTTCGCTCGTCGCGATTGAGGGCGTGTTTCACGGGTCGTTCGCCCTGTTCCCCGATTCCGCTCATTCGGAGGCGGAGGAACGGTTCAAGGCGATCGGACGAACGGACGAGGTGTGTTGACCGTGTTCACTCTCCGCGAACGAGGCGATGAAACGTTCATTCGCCCGGTTGGCGCCCGGTATATGCACCGGAAGGAAGTCGAGTACTATGAAAAAGAAGCTGCCGACGCTGAGAAGCGATGAGGAAGCTGAGGCGTTTATCGCCAACTCCGACCTGACGGAATACGATCTGTCGGGGATCCGGATAGTGCGGTTTGAGTTTCAGCCGAAAAGTGAACGGGTGAATATGCGCCTGCCGCGCCCTCTGCTGGACGCGGTGAAGGCAACGGCGGCCAAGGCCGGGGTTCCGTATCAGCGGTTTATCCGGCAGGCTCTTGAGAATGCGGTGCTACCGAGGAAGCCGGCGTGATGCGTCTCGTACGTGCCACGAGCTGGGGTCAGGAAAAGCAGAATACAGCCCTGTCCCAAAAGGCACCCTCCCGCGACCACGCCAAGAGGTGCGACGTGATACGACCATGGCATGCCCTGACCATCCTGATCCTGATCAGCCTCACCCCGGCGCTGGCGGCCGATCTCCGCCTCGTCCTCGCGGTCGAGCCAAACTCCATCGACCCTCACGTGCACAATTTCGGCGGCAACAAAAGCTTCATGAAGAACCTGTTCGAGACCCTGACGGTCATCGGCGCCAACGGCCGCCCAGAGCCGAACCTCGCCACATCGTGGACGCTGATTGACGATACCACCTGGGATATCACCCTCCGCCCGGACGTCACCTTCTCCGACGGCACGAAATTCACCGCCGATGACGTTGCCTTCACGTTGCGGCGCGCGCTCGAGGTGCCCTCAACAGTCACTACATTCGCCGAATACGTGAAGAGCATCGCCCGAGCCGAAGTCATCGGGCCACACCGGCTGCGCCTGCACACAAATGGACCGTTTCCGTTGCTGCCGGAATACATGGCCTCGATCGGCATCGTCTCCCGCGCACATGGCGAAACCACAACCTCTGACTACAACAACGGCAAAGGCGCCATCGGCACCGGACCCTTCCGCCTCGTCTCCTGGGCTCGCGCCGATCGTCTGGTAATGCAACGAAACGAGCGATATTGGGGTGCCAAACCAGCGTGGAACACGGCGACGTTCCGCTACGTGAAGAATGCGTCCTCCCGCCTCGCGACCTTGCTCGCCGGCGATGCCGACCTGATCGACACGGTGTCCGTGCAGGACCTGGAACGTCTCCGAAACGACAAACGTTTCGTCGTCATCTCCGGCCTGTCCGCCGACATCGTGGGTTTCGTGTTCGACAAACGCGAACAACCGTCGCCAAAAATCACCGGCAACGACGGCCAGCCCCTCGCCGCCAACCCATTCCACGACAAGCGCGTGCGCGCCGCCGTCGACCTGGCGATCGATCGCGATGCGATCCGCGACCGGGTGATGAACGGCCAGTCCGCGCCCGACAACCAGTTCATGAGCCCGGGCCAGTACGGCCACGATCCCAGCCTGCCGCCAACGCGTCACGATCCCCTGGAGGCGAAACGTTTGCTCGCCGAGGCCGGCTACCCGAACGGTTTCCGCCTCACGATGCATTGCCAGAACGATCGTTTCGTTAACGACGCCGCGATCTGCCAGGCCATCGCGCAAATGCTGACCCGCGCCGGGATCGCCACGACGCCGGAGGTGATGCCGCACGCCGTCTGGGTGCCGCGCGCCAACAAGAAGGAGTTCAGCTTCTTCACAACGTTCTGGACCTTCGACACGCCCGAGCCCAGTATCGTGTTGATAAGCCAGTTCGCGACAGCGGACGCGGCGCGGGGCAGGGGCGCGTTCAACCGCGGCGTCTACAGCAACCCCGAATTCGATTCGGTGCTGGAAAAGGCGCTGACCATGACGGACCGCGACAAACGCGAGAAACTGCTGATCCAGGCCACCGGTATCGCGATCCGCGACCATGCCACGGTACCCCTGCACCACCAGTTCAACATCGAGGCGATGACGACCCGCGTCCGCCACACACCCCGCGCCGACGGCCACATCATGGCCGCCGACATCACGCCAGCTGACCAATAGGAGAACCCCGCCATGGCCGACCGGCATCGCATGCCCACGCATCACCCGCGCATCTTCGGCACGCGCCATATGGTCGCATCGGCGAACTATCTGGCGGCGCAAACCGCGTTCGAGATCCTTGAAGCCGGCGGCAACGCGATCGACGCCGGCGTGGGCGCGGGCATCGCTTTGGGCGTCCTGCAATGCGAATACGTGCATTTCGGCGGCGTGGCGCCGATCATGATCCACCTCGCGGAAACCGGGCAGACCGTCTCGATCAGCGGCCTTGGCCCATGGCCGAAACTGGCCTCGGCCGCGTGGTTTCGCGAGCACCAGGGCGGGCGGATCCTCTCCAACATCAAGCGCTGCGTGATCCCGGCCGCGCCAGACAGCTGGATCACGGCGCTGGAACGTTACGGCACAATGAGTTTTGGCGAGGTCGCCGCCGCCGCGATCCGATTCGGGCGCGAGGGTTTCGGCGCGCAATCGATCTCCGCCGAGATCATGGGCGAAAGTGTCGCCTCGATCAGCCAATGGCCACAGAACGCCGCGATCTATCTACCCAACGGAAAGCCGCCGGCCGCCGGGCAGCGGTTCTTCCAGACCGATCTCGCCAACTCGATCCAATACATGGCGGATCAGGAGAAATCCGCGCGAGGTGACCGCGCCGCGGGGCTGAATGCCGCGCGAGATGCATTTTACCGCGGCGACATCGCGCGCAAAATTGTCGCGTATCACAAGGCAAATGACGGCTGGATCCGCGAGGACGACCTCGCCGAATTCCATGTCGATGTTGAAACTCCACTGGCCGTCCGATTCGGCGATATCACGGTGCATGGGTGCCGTCCCTGGTGTCAGGGACCGGTGCTGCTGCAAACGTTGCGGATTCTTGATGGTATCGACCTGGCCGCGATGGGTCACAACACGCCGGCCTATATCCACACGCTGATCGAGGCCCTGAAACTCGCCTTCGCCGACCGTCATGCCTATTACGGCGATCCGAAATTCGTTGACGTGCCAATGGAAGCGCTGCTGAGCGACGCCTACACCGCCGGCCGTCGCGCGCGTATCGATCCCGCGCGCGCGTGGCCGGAAATGCCGCCCGCCGGGACGCCGGCCGAACTTGGCCTTGTCCCACGCGATCTCCCCGCCGCGGTGCCCGATAAGGCCTATGCCGAACCGGAACCCGACACGTCGTTCGTGTGTGTTATCGACCGGCACGGCAATGCGTTCTCCGCCACGCCAAGCGACGGAGCGCTGAACACGCCGGTCATTCCGGGCACCGGCATCGCGCCGTCCTCACGCGGCATGCAGTCCTGGACCGATCCGGCGCATCCCGCCTGTCTGGCGCCCGGTAAGCGCCCGCGGCTGACGCCCAGTCCGGCGATTGCCCGCCGTGACGGGAAGTGGACGATGCCGTTCGGCACACCGGGCAACGACGTGCAGCCGCAAGCGATGTTGCAGGTGTTCCTCAACATGGCGGTGTTCGGCATGCCGCCGCAGGAGGCGATCGAGCAGCCGAGATTCGCGTCCTCCAGTTTCCCGGGCTCCTCCGATCCACACACCTACACCCCGCGCCGCATGAGCCTGGAACGGCGCTTCACCGATGAAACGGCGGAGGCGTTGGGCCGGTTGGGCCACGACGTGAACTGGTGGCGCGAGTGGGAGTGGAAGGCCGGCTGCGTCTGCGCGGTGGTGAAGAATCACGAGACCGGGATGCTGGAAGGCGGCGCGGACGTCCGCCGGCCCGGCGGCGTGCGTGGCTGGTGACCCGGCAATTCGTTATCGCGCCCGGTCGTTTCGGTATCCAGCGCCACCGCGTGCAGGGCCATCAGCGGCGTTGAGTGGGCGGTCGCGACCATGGGTTGTCCCGCGCTACAATATCGAGGCGGATTGTATCAGCGGGCCAGCGCGCAGGGACGCCACGACCGCTCCCGCGTCCACGCTTCGGGTCAGAGTGTCGTGGATATTGCACATCGTCACGCGCAGATAATTAAGCAGCGTCGGGGCATCCCGGCCGCGCAGTTTGGGGTGGATCGGCATCACGCTGAAATAAGTCGCCGCGAGGGCGACCGGCACATCCCGCGCCGTTTTCGGCGGATGCAGCCCGATGCGCCGCATGTGCTGGTCGAGTTCGCCGCGTAGCTCGCTCCAAACCGTCTCGTCCAGCGGCGTGGGTATCGGGTAGCGATCGAATACCGTGAGCACGAGGGCGCGAATCGCTTCAACCTGGGCCAGGCGATCCTCGCTTCGGGAGGGACAGAGCACCCCCTCCACGAGCTCGCCCACCATGGCAAGCCCGAGCGGAAAAGCGCGCCAGCGCGCGTCGTCGCAAGCGGCCCGGAACGTGGGCTCGCGGAACAGGACCTTGGAATAGTGCCCGGCGCGCGCGCGGGAATACTCATAGATCCCCTTCTGCGTGATGAAAGCAGCATTGCGGTCGATGAAATCGGCCAGCTCGCGTGGTTCACGGATACGGAGTCGGCGGCGGAAAATGTCCAGAATGCCCATCGACGTCAGTCCCCTTGCCCGCGAACCGGCCCGCGCCGGTGCAATGTGCTCTGGCGCTTTGCAAGAAGCCACGGCTTCACGCCGCGGGCCAGTGCCGCTGCCGGGGGCACAACCAGATTCCGGCTGTCAGTCGGCCGGTCCTGACCGCCCGTTACCATATCTGGCCATGCTAATGCTGGAAAACGCATGAATCCGAGGCTACCGTCCCAAATCAGCAATTCTCATTATGGCGCTGACGCTTGCTTTTTCGTCATCCTCCGGCGTGACCGGAGGATCGGTAGCGGCACATATCCGCGTATGATAGCGCCGGAAAGCAAGGCGTGGTGCCGCTCCGGATCCTCCGGTCGCGCCGGAGGATGAC
>SHWL01000181.1 GCA_009693865.1 Acetobacteraceae bacterium
TCCGGCGTTCATGAGTGAGCCCTCCCCGGACAAGGGTCGGGCAAACCGCCACCAACTTCAAACCGACACCACCCAAAATCGTCGAAAAACCGTTATAGGTCAGACACTTCGGAACGGTTCGTTCGGAAAACTCCGGACAGTAGTGATTCGGATTACAGCTACCAGGATCTGATTAGGCGCCTCGGCTTGTGCTCAAGCAAACTTTCAGTTTCGTTGCTATTCCGCGAGTACCCATTTCAGCGCCACCCGCGATGTCAACCGTTCACGGATGATCCAGCCAAAGCCCAGACCGGGTGCCCACCGAACAGAGAACCCGGACCGGCGCCACCATTGAGCGCGCACAAGCCGCCGCAGTGCACCACTTCGGAAACATGGCGGTCTCGCTCGCCCCCTGCTATGCTGCGGCCATGATCACTCTCGAACTCCATCAGGCACAAAGCGACCTCCTGGCTCTCGCCGAAAAGGCCCTCGGCGGGGAGGATGTCTTCATCGCCGTCGGCGCCCGCCGGTTGCGCCTCGTGCCGGCCAGCCCAGAGGAACCGGACGGAGGCACCGGCCCGCGCCCAGGCCGCGGTGTGCTGCGCGGGCTGCTGACCATCCCCGACGCATTCTACGAACCCTGGACCGATGAGGAGATGGGCGAATAGCGGCCCCTCTCCATGCGCCTGTTGCTGGATACCCATGTGCTGCTCTGGTGGGTCACCGATGACCGGAAATTGCCCCGCCCATGCGCGGCATGGATCGAGGACCGGGCGAACGACATCGCCATCAGCCCGGTCAGCGCCTACGAAATCCGCTTCAAGGCCCTGAAGGGATTGCTGCCGCACGGGGAAGCCGCGATCGAGGCAATCGGCCGCGTGGCCGAGCAGGCCGGATTTGTGTCTCTGCCGCTGACGTGGGCCCATGCCCTCGCCGCCGGCGCCTTGCCCCTGCCCCACCGTGATCCGTTCGACCGGCTACTCGCCGGACAGGCCATCGTCGACGGCTACACGCTCCTCGCGGCCGATGCCGCGTTCGACACCCTGGGCGCGCCGCGCGTCTGGTCGTGAGACCGCTCGATTGTTCCTCTTGAACAACGCGGGCGGGTCCGTTGCCTCTCCACCCCGGGTTACGCGGACAAAGCGTCGACGGCACGGCGCAGATAGTCCGGGCTGTGTTTGGCATAAACCCGCTCGGTGATGCGCGAGTCGCGGTGGCCAAGAATACGCGCGATCTCGATCATCGGAACCCCGGCCAACGCCATCCAGGTCGCCGCCGTGTGGCGCAGAATGTGCGGAGTCACACCCGGCAGATTGGCGCGGCGAGCGGCCGCCCTGGTGCCGGTTTTGACGCTCGCCACCTTCTCCCCGGCGTACTCGACCACATACGGGCATGTCGCGGCGGCCCGCGCTTCGCCAAGGATGGGCAGCAGCTACGCGTCCATCGGCAGGATCGCCCGACCCTTTCCGCCCTGCGCGGCTCCGAGGTCTATCAACCCCGAGGCAACATCAACACTCGGTCCCAGGTCAGCTCACGTACCGCGGCGTCTCGCACTGCCGTACAGCCGCATCAAGCCACCCGAGGCTTCCTCGGCCTCCCACCCAGCCGCCCATTGGCCTTGGATGCCTCCGCACGCGCGACAGCGCGCCTCATGACGGTCGAGCCGAGTTGGTCCGCCAAAAGCGCCGGCACCGAAATATCCGCGTCGAGCGATGCGACACGTAGTCCATAGCCGCCGCCTTCGACCTCGATCTTCCGCAGATCGTCCGGCGTGGCGCGTTCCAGGCCAGGGAGCACGGACAGGGGAAAGCCGACGACGGCGCCGTTGTTCAAAGTGATCATCACTCGTTCGTCCCGCCGGTCGTACCGCGCACCCACCGCAAGAAGCTGGTGCTTCATCCGCTCGGCCGTCCGTCGCGTGATCGCGTCAAATTCCCGCGGTGTGGGGGCCTTGAATTCAGCCATGAAGCGTTCTCCATTTCTCACAAATCGCTGGCAATTGGGCCGCCACCGCCGCGCCGATCTCGCCAATATCCGCCGCCCGAAACCCGGTCTGCCCCGCAAGGGTCACGGGACCGTCCGGACAGTTCAAAGTGAATCTCGCCAGCGCACCGCCGCGCCCGATGGCGTGGACGTGCGGCGGCGGATAATCGTTGGAAAAGATCATGTTGCGGATCGCCAGAACGGTTGGCACACCGGATCATGTCAAAAACCCAGAGGCATGCCTAGGTTATTCCACACGAGTGCGCAGCGCGGGTGTGACGATAAGACCGCGACAGCCGATCAAAATCCGCAACCGAACAAGACGCAAATAGCCAACGCACCCCGCCGTCCCTCACGACAACGTCGCGTTCACCAACGCCGCCCCGGCCACCAGCGCTCGCAACTTACCCTCCGCCGCACCGCGCGACAGCGGAACCATGCCGCAATCCGTGCAGGCATGCAGATGGCCCGGATCGACGTGACGCAGCGCCGCGCGTAACCGATCGGCCACGGTGTCGGCGCTCTCGACCGTTTCGCTGCCGACATCGACAACGCCCAACAGCACGTCTTTGCCGCGAATTTCCGAGATCACCGACACATCGACACCGCTCGCCGCCGTCTCGATCGAAACCTGATCGATCGACGTCTTCGCGAGCAGGGGCAAGGTGTGTCCGTAATGACTCCAGTCGGAGTTTCCGGACTTCCAGCGTTTCACATCGGCGGTACCGTATCCGTAACAAATATGGATCGACGTCGTGGCGGTCACGCCGGCGATCGCCCGTTCGAGTGCCGCGATCCCCCAGTCCTTCACCTTGTCCACGTAAACGTTGAAGCACGGCTCGTCGAACTGGACGACCGAAGCACCCGCCTCCGCCAGCGCCCGCGCCTCAATGTTCAAAAGTTCCGCGAAGCGCATCGCGAGCACCGCTTCCGAGCGTCCGCCAACCGTATCGACCAGGCTATCGACGATGGTCATGGGACCCGGCAGCGTCACCTTCACTGGCCGGTCCGTCATCGCCAGCGTCGCCCGCAGCGCATCGACGAAAATCGGTCCACGCCATTCCGGACCACCAATCAACCGCGCGGCGGCGATTTCCTTGTGGTAGCGCTGCGCTCGCTGTGCGCGCATCGCGAGATTGACCGTGTCGATGCCCTCAAGCCCTTGCAAGAATCCCCATATGTAATGCTGGCGGCGTTGCTCCCCGTCAGTCACGATATCAAGCCCGGCTTTCTCCTGCGCCGCGATCCAGATGCGGACGGCATCCTCCTGACCCTCCTTGAGCCGCGCGCTGTCCAGCCGCCACGACGCGACGATCTCTCCAGGTCCCGCCAGCCATCCTGGCTTGGGCAGGCTGCCGACGATGGTCGCCCTGACGCGGCGTTCGATGTTCGCGGCCATTCCGGTCGTTCCTTGTGGCAACTGGGCTTACGAACCGAGCCTGTTTGGCACGGCGCGCCGTGCCAATGACCGCCAGCGCTATTTCCCCTTCAACGTCATATCCTCGTACGGTCCGGTCCATGGATAGCCCTTGATCCGCCCAAGACCGGACACGCCGACGCGAGGTCCGATGCCGACAGTGGCCGCGATTTGCCAGATTGGCGCGTAGACGGCGCGCTCGTGCAACAAGTCCTGCATTTGGTGCAGGATCGCGGTGCGTTTAACCGGGTCGCTCTCGGTTGCCTGCAGCGGGAACAACGCATCGATCTCGGGATAGTTCCCGTACGCGTAGGTGCCGCCCTTCACGACAAACTGTTGCAGACGGATCGGGACATTTCCCATTGCACCGCTGGCCCCCATGACAACGTCCTTGAATTTCTTGTCGGCGTAACTCTTGAAGAACGCGGCGCGTTCCAACGGCCGCAGTTTCGCGCGGATTCCGGCCGCGACCAGGCCATCCAGAACGATCTCCCCGATACTTGAAAACGAAGAGTCGCAATTGAAAAACCCGGCATCGAAACCATCCGGATAACCCGCCTCGGCGAGTAATTGTTTCGCCTTCGCGGTATCGTGCACCGGCTTCGGCATCGGTTTGAAGAACTCGAAATTCTCCGGAAACAGGCTTCCCGTGATGTGCGAAAATCCCAGCGAGATCGCCTGATTGAGCCCGTCGTAATCGATCGCGGAAGCCACCGCCCGCCGGACCCTCACGTCATGCCATGGCGACTTCGGATCCCATTGATCGGGAAAATACAGCCAGAACGGCGTCGATGCGACGGCCGCGTCGATCGAGAAGCCCGGCGTTTGTCGCAAACTGCGCGCCAGTTCGCCGGTGATCTGGTAGGCGATATCGATCTCCCCCCGCCGCAAGGCGGCCAGCCGGGTCGACTCGTCGGGAATGCCGGTCAGAACGATACGCTTGATCGAGGGGATTTTGCGCCAGAACTGCTCGTTGGCCTCCAGCACCAATTCGACGCCCGGCACAAACGAAACGAACTTGTACGGACCAGCGCCAACCGGTGCCTTTCGAAAACCATCCTCGCCGATCTTTTCGATATAGGCTTTCGGCACGACCCATCCCGCGCCGGTGGCATTGCTGTAATAGGTCAGGAAGTCCGGCCACGGTTCCTTCAACCGGAAGCGGACGATGCCAGGCGCGGGAATATCGATCGAGGCCACCCGCTGCTTCATGTCGGCCTGAGCGGTACCGCGATAACGGGTGAAACTGAATTTCACGTCCTCAGCCGTGACCGGATCGCCATTGTGGAAGCGGACGCCGTCACGCATGACGAATTCGTAAGTCAGCCCATCGTCCGTCATTGACCACGACTTCGCCAGACTGGGCGTCAGATTGCCGTCCGGCATGGCCTTCACCATGGCGTCGTGCAGCGCGTACAGGAACAGATAGGGCGTGACGATCCCCTCGGTGTCCGCCGGATCGAACCACCGCGGGGTCAGCGTGACATGAACGCCAACGGTCACCTGCCCCTCTGGTGAGGCGCTGGCTGGCCGGCCGGCCGCCAGGATGGATGTCAGCCCCATTGCCACCGACCGGCGCGAAATCAGCGCCGTTGGATCCGCGAGGCCACGTTCCAGACCTGGTCGTTTCATGATGCCCCCTGGCGTCGCGCCTGCCTCGGCGCGTCCCCGCCAGTCTGGATGAGCCCCACGCGAATGTCACGGGCGGGGCGGCGTGTTGTGTCCGCCACAGCCCGCCAGTAGGTTCGCCGCCAGGAAGCGCTCTCATGGGAGGCCAACGCTTGTCTGTCTTTTCTCCTCGGCTGCCCCACGCGGCCGCGGCGTCGTACCTCTGATGTCCAGACTGGAACTCGCCGGTTTGACGAAGCGGTTTGGCGCGCATGCGGCCGTGGACGCACTGGACCTGACGGTCGATAGCGGCACGCTGGTCTCGCTGCTCGGCCCATCCGGCTGCGGTAAGACCACGACCCTGCGCCTGGTGTCAGGTTTCGCCGTGCCCGATGCCGGCAGCATCAGCGTCGCTGGCCAGATGGTGTCGTCCGCAGGCCGGATCGTCCCGCCCGAGCGGCGCGAAATGTCGATGATCTTCCAAAGTTACGCGCTCTGGCCACATTTAACCGTCGCCGAAAACGTCGCTTACGGCCTGAAGCTACGCCGCCAGCCCAGGGCAGAGGTGGAGCAACGGGTCAGAGCGATGCTGGAGACGATGCAGTTGTGGCCGTACGAGGCCCGCTACCCGGCCGAGTTGTCCGGCGGGCAGCAGCAGCGCGTCGGCCTCGCCCGCGCGTTGGTGGTGGAACCGAAAATCCTGCTGCTGGATGAGCCGCTGTCCAATCTCGATGCCAATCTGCGCGAGGACATGCGCCACGAGATCCGCCGCCTGCACGACCGGTTCCATTACACAACGATCTACGTGACGCACGATCAGGCGGAAGCGATGACCACATCTGACATGATCGCGGTGATGCGCGACGGCAAGATCGAGCAATCCGGCTCGCCCGAGGACATCTACGAACGACCCCAGACAGAATTCGTCGCCCGCTTCATCGGCAGCACCAACATTCTGCGTGGCCGGCGCGCGGACGCGCGGGACGCCGAATGCGACGGGCTTCGGCTGACGTGCGAAACAGGTGACTTTCCGGCGGACGGCGGCGCCATCGTGTCCATCCGGCCTCACCGCATCGTGCTTGGCGCGCCGGCGCCGGACAGCGCTCAGGCAACTGTGGAACGCGCGGTATATCTTGGCGCGCAGTGGCATTATATCGCCGCCCTGGATTCCGGAACGAAGCTCCAGGTCCTGACATCCTCCGACACGCGTGCTTTGGTCGGGGAGCGAGTAGGCCTGACCTTTCCGCCTTCGCATTGCCGCGCCCTCGCGCGCTGAACCAGTTCAACGGGAGATCGCCATGCCAATCAATCGCCGCGCCGTGCTCACCGCCACCGCCGGTCTGGCGATCGCGCGAACCGCCCGGGCCGCGCGGCCTGAACCGGCGGCACTGACCCCGGAACTGATCGCCGCGGCAAAGAAGGAGGGCAAGATCGCCTGGTACACGGCTGACGATCTCGTTCTCGCGACCCGCGTGTCGAAAGTGTTCGAGGCGAAATACGGCGTGACCGTGCAACTCGAGCGCTCAGGCGCGGAGCGGATATATCAACGGATCGCTCAGGAGTATGGGTCGAACATCAACGCGGTCGATGTGGCGACGACATCCGATCTTGGACACACCGTGTTCTGGCGCGCGTCGGGTTGGCTCGCATCGTATGTCCCATCCGAGACAACACACTGGCCGGATAAAGCGATCGGACCGGATGGGATTTACATCGTGGACAAATTCACCTTGGTGATGTCCGGTTATAACTCCCGCATTGTCAAAGCCGAGGACGCGCCGAAATCCTGGGCCGATCTGCTTGACCCGAAATGGAAGGGCAAGATGGCGAAGGCGCATCCCGGTTATTCCGGCGCCATCACCAACACCACCTTCGCGCTGAGCCACCTTCTGGGCTGGGAGTTTTTCGAGAAACTCGCGAAACAAGGTGTCCTGCAACTCCAGTCGGCAACCGATCCGCCCATGCGCGTGGCACAGGGAGAACGCGCCGTGATGGCCGACGCCGCCGAGGTCACCGCGCTGCGCCTGATCTCCGAGGGCGCGCCACTGGTGCTCGTCTATCCGACGGAAGGCGTGCCGGTGGTAAGTGTCGGCAGCGTGGTGATGGTTAAAGCGCCGCGGCCGAACGCGGCGCGGTTGTTCATGCATTACCTTGCGTCCAGCGAATGCCAGAAGCTCAACATGGACAATGGATCGCGTAGTTTCGACGCGACATTGCCGGAGCCCGCGAATTGGACGCCGCTGTCGAAAATAAAATTACTGTTCAATGACCCCGCCGACCTGGCGCGGGAGGCCGAGGAGATCAAGAAACGTTACTCGAAAATCTTCGGCGTATGATACCGGCCACGGAACGAATGACGCACGTCCCTCGTCACGTCATGGCCCAACTCGTCTGCGAATGTATCGAGATAAGACCCACGGGATGGGAGGTTTTCTCCCAAAAAAACGTCATGGCCCGGCTCGTCCGGGCCACCGGTCGCGGCACTGTGCTGAAATGGGCGGCCCGGACGAGCCGCATGTGCATCAGGATAACGGAGGATCGGAGACGGGTATTCGCTTTTCATCGTCATGGCCCGGCCCCCGCCTTCGCAGGGGCAGGCTTCGTCCGGGCCACCCGTTGTGGCACCGTGCTG
>SHWL01000028.1 GCA_009693865.1 Acetobacteraceae bacterium
TTCCGGCGTTCATGAGTGAGCCCTCCCCGGACAAGGGTCGGGCAAACCGCCACCAACTTCAAACCGACACCACCCAAAATCGTCGAAAAACCGTTATAGGTCAGACACTTCGGAACGGTTCGTTCGGAAAACTCCGGACAGTAGTGAAGCCAGATAAAAGAACCATTCCGTGCTGATCGACCAGGCGATCGATCCCACCCGGTGAAATTGGTAGATCAGATTGTTCTCCCCAAGGATCGAGAAGAACCAGGATTGGCTCAACGTCAAATAGTATGGTCCCGCGACGAGCAATTTCTGGATCGCGGCTTCATCGCCGTTGAATGCCCGCTCGAAAAAGCCGCGATTGGCGATCTCCCACGCCATCAGGACAAAGTACAATGGATACAGCCGCGAAAACCGGGCGGCGAAAAATCTCCAGTACCCGGAAGCGCCACCCGAGGTGATGGTTTCCTGGTAGTTGTAGTGGATCACGAAGCCGCTGAGGACAAAGAACAGCGTCATGCCGATCCCCGACAGGCTCGCGACATAATACAACGGGCCTGACGATGCGTCGTCGCGATAGATCATGACCAGGGTATGAGAGATCGCCACGAAAAACGCCGCGAAGAATCTAAGTCCCGTCAACGCGGGAATGTCCGGCCGCCCTGGATGGGCGTTGCCGCCTCGCACGTCTGCCACGAAGCGTGTTTCGTTACTTTTCGGCACTCTGTCGAATTCCCCCTGGTCGCCGGCCGTCGGGCTCAGCCTGTTCCGTGATCGCGTGGTGTCTTAGCCGCCGGTGAGCCCATCGGACAGGTTTCGCTCCCCGCGAAGGCCGATTGCGGCCCAACCGCCGGGCGACCGTTGGCGCCGGATCGATGCCCTCGGGGATTGCCCGGGAGACGCCATGGCCTTCGCGGCGATTTGGAAGAGCGGGAAATGTCAGGCTCCTGGCTTCAGATCGAACCGTCCAGAAACCGCCGTAACTTATGCGCCTGGTCGCGATGGCAAAAATTCGTCCGTTCCGCCAGTTCCTCGAATCCATTGGCGCGCAGATGTGCCTCGATCGGGCGGTCGGTCGTCGCATCCAGGTTGTCCAACAGTTGTGTAATTGGCACGCCGCCGGCTTCCTGTTCGGCGCGCCAGGCTCGCAAATCCATCATGCCCGGCCATTGGGCAATGTCGGGTTCGCGGGCGAAGCGCCGCATTTCATGGGCCGGAAGGATGTCCGGGAAGCGGGGCAGGAACAATGCCGGGGCCGCGCGGCCGGCGCGATGAAGTTCGTCGAGAAAGCCCAGCCATCCGGTTCGATCCGGTTCCGCGTACGAGGCACCCGCTGAGTCCAGCGCGGCGAACGCATGATCCAGGAACCCAAACACCACGGACGCGAAAGCAAGCCGTCACAATCCGTCTGTCCGCGCCAGACCGGTCACACTGTCGACCCGTCGCAGGAACAAGGCGTCCGCGGCGACCGGAAACCCATTTGACCGCCGCCCGATCGGCTGGCGCGACGCCTGGGCGTCGATCATGTCGTGGAACCCGGCGAAGTGGAACCCGGCGGCTTCAAGCTGTCCCGCGATCGCGCCAAAGCGCGGCACCCGTTCGTCGAGGTCGATGAACTCGACCTCGACGATCAGTCCGATCACCGACTCGCGGATCGAGTTCGCGGCCCCCGCGATGATCGCCAACTCGCTGCCCTGGGTGTCGAGCGACAGGAAATCCGGCGCCGGGATGTCCGGACGGGACGCCAGCAGCGTGTCCAGCCGGCTCGCTTTCAGCCGGCGGCGTTCGATCACGGTCGCGCATCCCGCGACATCCCAATCGATGCCGAAGATCGGCTGCACGAAACCACGGGACGCCTCCGACGGCTCAAGCAGCGAACTCGCGGAGGCATTGACGGTCAGCCGGAATTCCACCTCGCCGTCGGTATCCGACAGCCAGGTGGACACGATGCGCCGCCGCACGCCCGCGGCCGCGTCGCGTTCCAGCAACCCTTCCACGCAATCGTCGTCGGCGTCGAACAACACCACCTCGACATCGCGGGTGAATTGTTCGGGGATCGGGAAGGGGGAGTTGCCGAAACGAGCGCCGACGTGATGGATGATGAACGGGCCCATCAAACCTCGATCCTGGCGCTTCGAATTTCGGACGATCTTGGCCGGCACGCTCGCATCTGGCTGATTCGCTCGCTATCTGATTCGACGGGATCATAGCCCCGAGGGATACCGGCACAAGGCGCCCGAAGGCCGCGCGACCGCGGCTCAGCGCAGCAGCGCCCGGATCGCCTCCAGTTCCGCCAACGTCTCGGTCAGCACCGCGCGAAGCCGCTCCGCCTCCGGATCGGCGCGGCGGCGTCGCGCGGTCTGCGTCGGCCCGGTTTCCGCCGCATCCACCGCGAGGCCAAGCCCGGGCATCGGCAGGTCGGCCTGCTCGGAGCGCACTCCTTCATGTTCGGCTTCGGCGGTGGCGCGTTCCGCCTCCGAGGCGGGGGGGATGTCCTCGGACAACTGCCCGCCGCCTTCGCGCAACAGACGCTGCACGCCCTTGATCGTGTAACCCTGAGTATAAAGCAGCCCGGAGATCCGGCGCAGCAGCGCGATATCGTCGGGGCGGTAGTATCTCCGCCCGCCGCCGCGTTTCATCGGCTTTACCTGCGGGAATCTGGTTTCCCAGAAGCGCAGAACATGCTGCGGGATATGCAGGTCGTCGGCGACCTCGCTGATCGTACGGAAAGCGTTCGGGGCTTTCTTGACCCTCGTCCGCCCAGAGGGATCAGCCGCCGGATCGCTCGAGGGATCGCCGCTGGGGTCCGCGTCGGGGTCCGGCGGGCGAGGCTCAGTCGTCATCGTCCATCTCGACCACCGCGCCACCATTGATCCGGGTCCGCAGCACATGACTGGGCCGGAACACCAGCACCCGGCGAGGCAGGATGGGCACCTCTTCGCCGGTTTTCGGATTGCGGCCGACGCGGCGCCCCTTCTGCCTCACAGAGAAGGTTCCGAACCCACTGATCTTAACGGATTCTCCCGCTTCTAAAGTCGATCTGATCCGGGTCAGAACGCTTTCCAGCAGATCGGCGCATTCGTTCCGCGACAGGCCCACCTCGGCATGAATGATATCGGCCAGATGGGCACGGGTCACGGTGAGCATCCGGTAACCTTATGGGCGGTGAGGCCAATCGTCAACAAACTCCGGGGAAAATCGCCCAGGATCAGAGGCTTGCGCGATCATCTCGTGGTTCGCGCGCAAGGTGGGGCCGCGCTCTCCCCAAGCCGCGCGGATCGTGGGATGGTCTTGTGGCATGAGCATAACCGATCCCGGCCGTCTCCCTTCCGGCCGTTTGGCCGAATGCCGCGCTGCCTACGCGAGCGACGTCGTGGCGCGTTTCGGTGGCCGTGACCAAGCTGTCGTCGCGGCCTTCGCCAAGGTCCCGCGCGAGCCGTTTCTCGGACCGCCGCCTTGGTCCATCGGCGGCCGAGGCGATGCGTTCTGGTCCGAGACCCGCGATCCCGCGGACGTGTACCAGGACCGGCTGGTCGCGCTGGATCACGCGCGGGGCATCAACAACGGCCAACCCTCACTCCATGCCATGTGCATCGAGGCTCTGGGCCTGACGCCAACCGAACATGTGCTGCACATCGGCGTGGGCACGGGTTACTACACCGCGATCCTGGCCGAATGCGCCGCGTCGGTGGATGCGTATGAAATCGAGGCGGACCTCGCGGAGCGCGCGGACGTCAATCTTCGTCCCTGGCCGCGGGTCGCGGTCCACGCGGAAAGCGCCACCGGGCGGCCCTTGCCGGACGCGGACGCGATCTATGTCAGCGCGGGCGCGTCCGCCCCCGATCCGTTCTGGCTCGATACGCTTCGGGATGGCGGGCGTCTGCTGTTTCCACTGACGGCCGATGACGGGCGGGGTGGCATGCTGCTGGTGACGCGGCGGGGAACGGCTTTCGCCGCTCGTTTCCTGGGACCGGTCTCGTTCATTCCCTGCATCGGTGCTCAGGATCCACAAGCTGGCGCGCGTCTGCGGGTGGTGTTTCAGGGTGGCGGGGAGGACGCCGTGCGATCCTTGACCAGAACACCACCGTCTGTTGCCTCTGTCTGGTTCGCGGGCGACGGATGGTATCTGTCGACCGCTCCGGCCCCATGAGCGGCGGGGATCCTGTCCTGGTAAACGTCCCGCTGCTGGACGCGGTGGCCGAGCCGCCGCCGCACGCGCGGGTTCGGGCGTTGAAGAAGCACCTGATCGGTGCGTTGCGGGACCTTCGCGTGGCCAAGCGGCCGGACAAATTGATCCAGACTCCAACCCGGGAGCCCACCGGCTTCACCGCGACAGTTCTGGCGGCGGGGTGCGCCACCTGCCAGGGACATTGCTGCATGGGCGGTGGCGAGCACGCTTATATCGACGAGCGCACCATGGCTCGTGTCCGGTCCGACCATCCCGGCCTCCCGGAGGGCGCGGTCATCCGGTTGTTCCTGGACCGCATCGCGCCGCTGTCTTATCGCGCGTCATGTCTGTTTCATGGACCCGAGGGCTGCACGCTTGGCCGGGGATTACGTGCTGAACTGTGCAATGCCTATTATTGCAATGGTTTGCGGGATTTCCTGAAACTCGGCCCGGTAAGCGGTCCGGTTCGGATCGTCGCGGCGCGGGATGGACGGGAGCGGCGATCGCCTGTTCTCCGGCCGGGTGAATTCAACGATCCCGCGTGACCGTCTCGTGACACCGGTGGAACCGCTGGTTCGCCGATGCCCGCGGACGCTCGAAGATAGCGCGCGGTCTTGACTTTTCTGTCCTATATTCCGATACGAGGCGCGTTCTGGGCTGGTTTGCGTATGACGCCTCGCCAGGTTCCCGGTCGCCGTGGTCCGGACCACGGCCGTCACAACGACTGGATCCAATTTGAACGACACTGATCCCGCCCAGGTGGAGCAGGAAGCAAGCTTGTCCGAGCCGAATGGGGCCGCGGCGACGCACGATCCGATTGCCGAATCCGCGTCCGAAGCGGCCGCGCCGGATGATCACCCCCATACACCCGACGCCGGATCCGCCGCGGACATGGCAGGGACTGGCAAAACCGAGCCTGTCGACGATCCTCAAATCATCGAGCCGAAAATCGGCGACGATGACCCGGATGACGATGACCCGGATGACGATGAGGATGACGCCGGGTACGCGTCGCATCTGGCCGCGCCGGACGAACCGGCCCGCGCGCTTTTCTCCGATCTCGGCTTGTCGGAACCCGTGCTGCGGGCGATCGCGGACATGGGCTACCGTCACCCCACGCCAATCCAGGAACAGGCGATCCCCATCGTTCTGATGACCCGCGACGTGTTGGGCGTGGCGCAGACCGGCACCGGCAAGACCGCCGGATTCACGTTGCCCATGCTGGATATTCTGGCCGGCTCGCGCGCCCGCGCCCGCATGCCGCGCAGCCTCATCCTGGAGCCAACCCGCGAACTGGCGTTGCAGGTGGCGGAGAATTTCGTTCAGTACGGGAAATACCTGAAACTCACGCACGCCTTGATCATCGGCGGCGAGAGCGTGTCGGATCAAAAAGACGTTCTGAACAAAGGCGTCGACGTGCTGATCGCCACGCCCGGCCGCCTGATCGACATGTTCGACCGCGGCACGATCCTGCTGACCGACACCCGCATCCTGGTGATCGACGAAGCGGACCGGATGCTCGACATGGGATTCATCCCCGATGTCGAGCGGATTGTCTCGCTGCTGCCGAAGACGCGCCAGACGCTGTTCTTCTCGGCGACGATGGGGCCGGAGATCAAGCGGCTCGCCGACGCGTTCCTGCAAAACCCGAAGGAGATCTTCGTCACCCGCCAGGCGTCGGTCGCGCCGACGATCAGGGAGGGGCTGGCGCTGGTCGCCGAACACGACAAGCGGGAAGCGCTGCGGCGGCTGATCCGGACGCAGAATGTTCAAAACGCGCTGATCTTCTGCAACCGCAAGACCGAGGTCGATATTCTGCATAAGTCTCTGGTGCGGCATAAGTTCGACGCGGGCGCGCTGCATGGCGACATGGCGCAGACCGTGCGCTTTACCACGTTGGAAAAATTCAAGGCCAACGAGTTGCGGTTGCTGGTGTGCAGCGATGTCGCCGCGCGCGGTCTGGATATCATGGGCCTGTCGCACGTCTTCAATTTCGACGTGCCGCACCACGCCGAAGATTACGTCCATCGCATCGGCCGCACCGGCCGCGCTGGGCTTGAAGGCCATGCCTTCACCATCGCGATGCCGGAAGACCGCATGGCCGTGAGCGCGATCGAGCGGCTGATCGGGCATTCGATTCCGCCGATGATCGTCGAAGGACTCGACCCCGTCGATTGGTCGGAGGGCGACAGCCGCAAGCGGCGTGGACGGAAAGCGCCAGCCGGTGCGAGGCCCCCCGCGAAGACCGCCGCGCGTGGCAGACGCCCCGAGCCGGGAGCCGAGCGCGCGCCTCGGGTTCGTGCCGCGCCATCGCCCGTCCCCGTGTCGGCCGAGGCGCCGGATGGGCCTGTTTCTGACGCGGAAGCGCCCGCGCGGATGCGCGAGGAGGCGGCGCGATCCCGTGAGGCGGCGCCGAGGATGCGTCCGCCCAGAGAGGAACCGAGACGAGAGGAACCGAGACGCGAGGAACAGAAGCGCCCTGAACCCAGGCGGGACGAATCCAGGCGGGACGAATCCAGGCGGGAGACGCCGGTTTTCAGGGATCGGCCCCCCGAGGGGCGTCCCCAGGGGCGCACCGAGGGACGCCCCGACCGGTGGCGCCGGGACGACGATCTGGGTGCCTCGGTTGTCGGGTTCGGCAACGACGTTCCCGCTTTCATGATGGCGCGCCGCCGCCCGGCGCCGGTGCCGGAGGCCGACGCGTGAACGGCCAGCCCGTGAAATCCACCAGTCAATTTACCCCGTTTCAGTGGGACGACGCGCTGCGCCTGGACTCGGAATTGTCCGAGGACGAACGCGCGATCCGTGACGCGGCCCATGCGTTCTGCCAGGAGAAACTCTTCCCGCGTGTTCTGATGGCCAACCGGTTGGAAAAATTCGACCGCGAAATCATGAACGAAATGGGCGAGATGGGTTTCCTGGGCGCGACCCTCGACGGTTATGGATGCGCGGGGGTAAACTACGTCAGCTACGGCCTGATTTCCCGTGAGGTCGAACGCGTCGATTCCGGTTACCGGTCCGCGTTTTCCGTGCAGTCCTCGCTGGTGATGTTCCCGATTTACACGTTCGGAACGGAGGCGCAACGGCAGAAATATTTGCCGAAACTGCGCACCGGCGAACATGTCGGGTGTTTCGGTCTGACCGAGCCCGACGCGGGCTCCGATCCCGCGTCCATGCGCACGCGCGCCAAGGCGGTCGATGGCGGGTTCGTGCTGAACGGATCGAAGACCTGGATCACCAATGCGCCGATCGCCGATACGCTGGTCGTGTGGGCCAAAGACGACAAGAACGATATCCGCGGTTTCATCCTCGAACGCGGGATGCAAGGACTGACGCAGCCGAAGATCGAGGGGAAATTCTCGCTGCGCGCGTCGGTCACCGGCATGATCATGATGCAGGACGTGTTCGTTCCGGCCGAGAACATGTTTCCCGAGGTGAAGGGGCTGCGCGGTCCATTCTCCTGCCTGAACAACGCTCGCTACGGCATCGCCTGGGGCGCCCTGGGCGCCGCCGAGTTCTGCTGGCACGCGGCGCGGGACTACACGTTGCAACGTATGATGTTCGGCCGCCCCCTCGCGGCGACGCAGTTGATCCAGAAGAAACTGGCGGACATGCAGACGGAGATCACCCTCGGTTTGCATGCGGTACTTCGCCTGGGACGGCTGATGGACGCGCATGAGGCGGCGCCGGAAATGATCAGCCTGTTGAAGCGCAACAACTGCGGCAAGTCGCTGGATATCGCCCGTATGGCGCGCGATATGCACGGCGGCAACGGTATCGCCGACGAATATCATGTCATCCGCCACGTGATGAACCTGGAAACGGTCAACACCTATGAGGGCACGCATGACGTGCATGCGTTGATCCTCGGGCGGGCGCAGACGGGTATTTCCGCGTTTGGAGGGTGACGATCCGTCAGCGTGACGATGCGCGCGGGCCCCGGTCAAGCCGCGGAGGCATCGGCACAAAGTCGAAGGAATGCGAGGTTCGCTCCCAAAGCCGTCACGGCCCGGACGAGCCGCATAAGCATCAGGATAACGGAGGACCGGAGACGGATACTCTCTTTTCATCGTCATGGCCCGGCTGGACCGGGTCATCCGTTCAGCACAGTACCGCAACGGGTGGCCCGGAACGCAGCCTGCCCCTGCGAAGGCGGGGGCAGGGCCATGACGGTAAAAAGGGGAACGGCCGTCTCCAAACCAGCGTTATCCTGACGCTTATGCGGTTAAGCCGGGCCACGACGATGAACGGGAGGCGCGTCCAATTCAATCCGGTTGAAGAATGTTCCAAGCCCATCCGGCTACGTTCATGCTAACCCCGTCCCGGCCATCGTCGCGGTACAATCCGAATTCTGCCCGTCCCGCGCCGCCCGAATCGGTCACGGCACACATCACCCATATTGGCGCCGACGGCGACGGCATTGGCGTTCATGCCGATGGCTCAACGCTTTATGTCCCGCTGACCGTACCAGGCGACATCGTTCGCGTTCGTCCGCTCGCCCGCCGCGGCGAAGGCTGGGCCGCGGAAATTGAAGACATCGAGCACCCGGGCCCAGGCCGCCGGGAACCAGCCTGCGGGCATTTTGGTGTGTGCGGTGGCTGCACGTCGCAGCATTGGGATGACGCTGCTTACCTCGCATGGAAAACGTCTCGCCTGACCGAGGCACTGCGCCGCGCGGGTTATGACAACCCCCCCATGGCGCTGATCGTGAGCGGAGTCGCGGGAACGCGGCGCCGAATGGACCTCGCGCTACGCCGGATTCAAGGCGGCATGGTCGCCGGCTTACATCGCGCCCGCGGCGGCGAGGTCGTCGATATCGAAGAATGTCCCGTTCTGCACGCGACATTGTTCCGCCTGATCGCGCCATTCCGTGCCTTATCGACCAGCCTCAGCGCGATCCGGCGCGAGGCGTCGCTGGCCGCCAATCTGCTTGATAGCGGTCCCGACCTTCTGCTTCGCACCGACGGCGAACTGACCCTCCCGGACCGCACCAAACTCATCGCTTTCGCCCACACTCACCGACTTCCAAGAATCTCCTGGGCTTTTGGCAACCGGCCAACGGAGGCCGTGTGCATCTTGAACCCACCGGTCATGACGTTCTCGGGCGCGACGGTCGTTCCGCCTCCCGGAGCGTTTCTCCAGGCCACCGTGGAGGGAGAAGCGGCGATCGTCGCGGCGGTCCTGGACGGTCTGCCCACGAAACGGACCGCCCGGGCCCGGGTGCTGGAACTTTACTCCGGCTGCGGAACGATCAGCTTCGCGTTGGCAGAACGGATCAGGGTGCTTGCGATCGAGGGCGACGCGGAGTTGGTGACCTCGTGTCACAACGCGATCAACCAGGCCGGGCTGATGGGGAAAGTGGAAATCAATCGCCGCGATCTCGCCCGGCAGCCGTTTTTGGCAAAGGAACTGGCGGCCTTCACGGCGGTGGTTCTCGATCCGCCGCACGCGGGCGCGGCGGCGCAAATGCCGCATATCGCACAGGCGAAAGTTCCCACCGTGATTTATGTCAGCTGCGATCCCGTGTCCCTGGGCCGCGACGCAACGGAACTACACCGCGCGGGATACCGGTTGGAAAAGGTAACCCCGATCGATCAGTTCCTTTGGTCCGCGCGGTTGGAGGCGGTGGCCGTGTTCAGGTTGGGACGATAAAACCGCCCTGACCGTTCCCCCGCGCCATCTCGCGGCGCGCGATCGCGATCCGGCACCCGGGGTTCGCCGCGAGGTTCCCTCCTGGCATGCACGCGTCGCCGATCGTCAACTCCATGCCGTGCTGACGCGCGACGGCGGCGGCGAGCGCCGGTCCAAGGCCGCTGCCGGGCGTATGCCGGCTCGCCTCGGTCCGGTAGAACCGCTTCAGCACGGCGTCGCGCTCCTCCGGCGGAATACCCGGCCCGGAGTCTATCACCTCGATACCGATCATGTCGGCCCGGGCGAAACTCCGTACCGTGACGACGCTGCCGCATGGGGCAAACTTCAGCGCATTGTTCAAGCGATTCCCGACAGCCGCGAACAGCAGACTCGGGTCGCCGCGCGTCATCACCGCGTGAGGATCGGGCCCAGGGATCGGACGTGACGTCGATGAACCATGCGCATCAAGCGGCCCCGTTCCCGCCCGAGGGGAGCCTGTGATCGGGCGAAGCCTGGAAGAAGTTCAACGAGGACCATCCGGAAGTCATCGGTGACTGATCGCTGACGTCCGAGCCGACCAAAACCCGCCGGACATCGAATGTCCGGCGGGTTTTGCGTTCGCGTCCCCGGCGGCTTCCGTGTCGTATACAAAGCGGAATACGGCAACCAGAAAGCCGTCCGCATTTACGATCGCTTAACCTGTTGGTGTCAGAGTGTCCGTCACGCTCTCCGTCGGGTCAGGTTCCTGGTCCGCCGATGGGCAGAGAATGACAGGGACAGGACGCATGACGCGACTGCCGCCGGCTGATACAATCGCATTGTTCCCGCAGGACGTCCTGGGGCTGCTGGATATCGGCGTCGTGCTGCTCGGCCCGGACATGCGTGCCCGGTTCATCAACAAAAGCTACCTGGAAATCTGGCATGTTCAGCGGGCGCGGTTAGGGCCGTTCCCGCTGTTCCGCGATCTTCTGGCCCAAACCAGGGATTGTTTCCCGCGGGACATGGATGCGCCCGAGATCGCCGATCATTTGGACAATCAGGCGGCCGCGGTTCGCGCCGGTGCGATCCCTCCCGCCCAAATCAAACTGGCCGGCGGGCGGCACGTGCAGTTCAGTTGTGCCGTTTGCCCCGATGGCGGGCGCGTACTGACTTACACCGATATTTCTGAGGTGGTGCGGCGTGAGGTCCAGGAGGCCGTGGACCAGATCGACGCCGATCTGCGATTTGGCAACGAACTCATGGAGAACCACGCGTCCTCGCTGGCCACTCTGGCGGAGGCGGCGGACGAAAGCGCCCGCTCGGTAGAGGCCGCGAGGCTGGAACTCGAACGTGAAATCGCCGAACGCCGTGAGTTGGAGGCGCGGTTACGCCATATGGCGACGACGGATGGGCTGACCGGCGCGTTGAATCGAGCGGCGTTTCTTGCGGGCGGGCAGACGGAACTCGATCGGGCGCGCGACTCCGGTCACGCGCTCGCGCTGCTGATGATCGACGTCGATCACTTCAAGGCGGTGAACGACCGGTATGGCCACCCCGGCGGCGACCTCGCGCTGCGGCATCTGGTCACGACGCTGCGCTCCGAGGTGCGGGGGAGCGACCTGCTGGGACGATTGGGCGGCGAGGAATTCTCCCTCGTGCTGCCCGCCACATCGCCCGAGGAGGCGGAGCGTGTGGCCGAGCGGCTTGTGGCCCGGGTCGCCCGGACCCCGGTGCCCTTTGGCGATAGGCTCATTCATATGACGATCAGTGTCGGTCTGGCGATCGCGGACAAGCAGGAATACTCCATCGAGCAGATTACCGGGCGCGCCGATACCGCGCTGTACCGTGCCAAGGGCGGCGGGCGAAATCGCATGGTGGTCGATCGGCGCGCGGAGGTGGTTTTCTGATATCCCGGGCATCGATGAACCTGGTCAATGGTGGGGATCGCCGCCTCGCGCCAACATCAGGTGGTGCGCCTGGTGGTGCATTCCGCGAGTCATGGCGCCAATAAACCCGAGAGCGCGCAATTTTCCGGCATCTTTGACCGGGGTTCTGACGGTGATGGCTGCTCCGCTCTCCGTCGGGATCGCGGCGAATTGCCAGCCATCGACACCATTCATCGTCGCGGCATGCGCCATCGTCATGCGCCTGATCGACTCTCGTACCGCTTCAACGCCCGCCACGTTGAATTTGATCCCGCCTTCGATGTCCTCGTTCGTTACGTCGGTGCGGAGCGTGACATTGTCCATATCGATCAAATGCTGGCGGAGCGCCTCGATGTTCACGCGGTTCCAGTCGGTCGCGGGGTCTGCTTCCAAAATCTCGACGATTTCCTGAATGGCGGCGAAGGCGGCCTGACCCGGCTGGCTCGGTGGTATCGTACTTCCGCGACTGGCGGTGGGGTCCGATGTCCCGCCGTGGCGATGGTTGTGCGCGGGCTGAGCGGAAGCCCCCGCGGTTATCAGCAGGACGAGAAGAAAAGCGGTGAGTCGCATGATGGCCTCCTTGACCGGATTGCGTCTTGCCATCCCGCGACGTCGCCTGACATGATCGTTATCATGTTATCGGCAATGGAAACCGGCCTGCGCGCCATGCCCTCGCGCACGCATGTCTTTGGGCCGGGCCGCCATTTGTTTCATCTTGGCGACCCCGTGGAGGTCGTCCATTGGGTCCAATCCGGCATGGTTCTGCTGGCCCGGCACCAGCAAGACGGCTCACCGTTGGTGCTGCAAAAGGCTGGTCCGGGATCGATCCTGGCGGAAGCTTCCATCTATGCGGACGCATATCACTGCGACGCGATCGCCTCCGCGCCCACGCGCACACTCGCCTTCGCCAAAGCCGAATTCATTGAGCATCTTCGCACCCGTCCCGCCTTTGCCGAGGCCTGGGCCCAGTACCTCGCGCACGAACTGCTGAGAACCCGGCGGCAGGCGGAAATTCTTTCGCTCAAGACAGTCGCCAAACGATTGGATGCCTGGATCGCGTGGCGCGACGGTGGCCCGCCTCGCAAAGGGGAAGGCATCACGATCGCCGCCGAAATCGGTGTCAGCCCCGAGGCGCTTTACCGGGAGATCGCGAGACGGCGCGCCGTGTCCTGACGCGGCCGCCGCTGTTCGCCGCCGGTTCAGGACCGTGTATACGTCCCACATGCCCGCTCGAACGCCTCGCCCCATTCCCGCGCATCCTGACGCGATCGTCGAGTCCCAGGAACGTGCCTGGTCCGGCCGTTACGCGGTCGATGTCGTCCGCTTCCGTCACCGTCGCTTCGATGGCGCGATGTCGGATGTTCGCGCCTGGGAACTCTGGCGCCGGGGCCGCGCCGTCGCCATGGTTCCATACGACCCCGTCACGGACTGCGTGGTGCTGATCGAGCAGTTTCGTTTCCCCGCCCTCGCCGCCGGGATCGATCCGGTGCTGGTCGAACTCCCCGCTGGGCTGATTGAGGACGGCGAGGACCCCGAGCTCGCCATGCATCGCGAGCTGCACGAAGAAATGCGGCTGGAAGCCGATCGCCTCGAAAAAATCGGCACCTATCTGCTGACCGCCGGTGCCTCCGACGAATTGCTGGACCTGTATATCGGCCGTGTCGTCGCGCCCACCGCCGGGCCTGACGGCATCGCGGGACATGCCGGGGCCGAAGCTGAGGGCGAGGACATCCGCGTCCGCGTTTGGCCCGCCGACAAGGCGATCGCGCTCGCGTTGTCCGGCGCGGTGCCGAACAGCGTCACGACGATCGGTCTGTTATGGCTGGCCGCGAAACGAGACATTCTTCGAAAGCAATGGAGCGAACCGTGATCAGAGACGCCCAGGAGCAGGCTGTTACGGGGGCGACGGCGGAGTCTGTCGCGCTGTACGATCAGGCCGTCCGTGCCTTCAACCTCGTCTGTGGCGACACGCTGCGTTTGTTCGATGCGGCGCGGCAGGCCTCACCCGGCTTCGTAATGGCGCATCTTGCAAAAGCCTGGGCTTTTGCTCTGGCTCGCGACCCTGGCCTTACGGCGCAGGTCCGGACGCTGATCGAGACGGCCGCGCCGTTGGCGATGAACGAACGGGAAAGCGCGCACCTGGCGGCGTTGCGGCATGTGGCGGACGGTGCGCTGCATGACGCGGTGCTGGTTCTGGATCGCCATTTGATGCGGTACCCGTTCGATATGGTGGCGCATCAGGTCGCCCTCTTGCTCGACCTGTTGCAGGGGCGGGTCCGATGGATGCGGGACCGGACAGCGCGCGCTTTGCGGGTCTGGTCGCCGGACATGCCGGGTTATCCGGTGTTGCGCGCGTTGCATGCGTTCGGGTTGGAGGAAAATGGCGATTACGCCCGCGCCGAGGCCGAATCTCGCGCCGCCCTGGAAGGTGAGCCGCTGATGCATTGGCCGCATCACACCGTCAGCCATGTCATGGAAATGACCGGCCGACCGGAAGATGGGCTTGGCTGGATGCTGGCGCGCGAGGCGTCGTGGTCGACGAAAGGCCACGCCAATCAGGCGCATATCTGGTGGCACCGCGCGTTGTTTCATATCGAGCTGGGGCAATACGATGAGGCCTTGGCCCTTTACGACGGGCCAATCCGCGCGACGCAACGGCCGATCGGGGTCAGCCTCACCAATGCCTCGGCGTTGCTATGGCGGCTTTCGACAATTGGCCACGACGTCGGGGACAGATGGCGGGACGTGCTGACGACGTGGGATGGCCATGCCGATGGCCGCCACGGTGTGTTCAACGACCTGCACGCGGCGATGGCGGAACTGGGCGCGGGCGAGGCGGCGGCGACCGAACAGCGCCTGACCGCGATGCGCGACACCGCCGAGAGCGATAATCCAGCGGCCGCGACATACCGTGAGGCGGGGGTGCCGCTGGTCGAGGGGTTGCTGGCGTTCCATCGCGGGGCTTACGAGCAGGCGGTCGCGACGCTGGTTTCCGCGCGATTCGAGCTGTGGCGGATCGGCGGCAGCCACGCGCAGCGCGATGTCGTCGACTGGACTCTGACCGAGGCCGCGATCCGCGGCGGACTCCGCGATACCGCCTTGTCGCTGGCGCATGAGCGGCTGGCAGCTCGCCCGCGCGATCATGTGAACCGGCTGTTCCTGAGCCGCGCCGAAGGGATCGCCGCATGACCGAGCGTTTGTCCACGAGCGCATTTCGCGGTCCTGGAGGATGTATGACGGCCCCTTCCTGGGCCGGGTTCTGATATACGATGCGAATCGTCCGAACGGCGTGCTCGGTTCGACCCATGGTCATTGTTCGCGATTCCGGCATAACACCCGGGAGGCAATCTTGCTCAAGCGGATGACCGTCAGGAATCTGACAGTGTTTCCCGAGGTGGATTGTCAGTTCGGCCGGAATCTGAACGTTGTTGTCGGCGAAAACGGTACTGGCAAGACCCACTTGTTGAAGATGGCGTACTCCGTGCTGGCGGCGAGTTGGGAAGAAAGCCGTAAGCCGAATGCCGCGGCGCCGACCAAAGCGTTGCTTCAGTCACGGCTGGCCGAAAAGCTGATCAATGTCTTCCGTCCCGAGCATTTGGGACGCCTTGTCAGCCGCCAGCGTGGGCGCGCGAGGTGCGATATTGCTGTCGAGTGCGAGCCTGAAGAGGCGAATGTCTCATTCAGCTTCGGAACCATCAGCAAGCGAGAAGTCGCCATCGAGAAATTGCCGGAACGTTGGATCGAAGTATCTCCGGCCTGGTTTCCGACCCGTGAATTATTGACGATCTATCCGAATTTCGCGTCGATTTATGAAAGCCGCTACCTGGAGTATGAGGAAACGTGGCGGGACACCTGCCGGCTTTTGGGCGAACCGCTCCGGCGTGGTCCGCGCGACCACATTGCCGATACCCTGTTGGTGCCTTTGGAAGACGCGATGGACGGCAAGCTCGTTCTGGAAAACAACGGAAGATTTTATCTCAACGGCTCAAAAGGCAACATTGAAATATCCTTGGTCGCGGAAGGCTTGCGCAAATTCGGTATGCTTGCCCGCCTGATCTCCAATGGCACATTGCTCAATAACTGCTATCTGTTCTGGGACGAACCGGAGGCAAATCTCAATCCGCGCCTGGTCGCGAAACTCGCGGACGCGATTGTCGGTCTGAGTGTGGTGGGGGTCCAGGTGTTCATCGCGACTCATAGTCTGTTTTTGCTCCGAGAGTTTGAAATGCTCCTGGGCTCGCGAAACCATGAGGCCTACGATGCACGCTTTTTTGGTCTCCATGCGGAGAAGGATGGCGTTCGTATCGATCAAGGCTCTTCCATTGACGACGTTGGCGATATCGGTTCGCTCGACGAAGAACTGGCCCAGTCGGATCGATATATGAACAGTGAGATTTGAACATGCCGCGAGTCAACGTGGATGGCCTGATTTTTGAATTTCACGATATTTGGACGGTCAGCAAATACGATGAGTGGCGGTTTTACCGGGACAGACTGATCCCCACGGGGAATGATTTGAAAGCTGTCGATCTTCTTGCGATCGGTCCTGATCGGGCGGGATGGCTGATCGAGGTCAAGGACTATACGAAGATGGAAATCGGACGGGAAGATCGGCCCCCGGCAAGCGATCTCGCGCGGTTCGTTGCCCGCAAGATCTTCGATACGTTGGCGGCGATCCTGTTGGCGAGTATGAGCGCATCCGACGGCCGCGAAAAGAGCGTGGCCTTGTCGATGACGAACGCCACCAGGCTGAGGGTTGTTTTGCATCTTGAACAACCGGCAAGGAAATCTTCCGTATGGTCACGGACAATCGACCCCGCGAACATTCATCAGAAATTGAGGCGTCTATTGAAACCAGTCGATCCCCGGGTCATCGTCGCGAGCATGAGACAGATGGGTCGCTGCGACTGGGACGTCGTCCGCCCATAACCGCACGCGGAAAGGATGACTACATGACCGAGCGTTTGTTTCTGGATCAACCCTCTCTGCCGCGCACCGAGGCGCGTGTCATCTCCGCCGCGCCCGAGGGCATCGTGCTGGACCGGACCGTGTTCTACGCAAGGGGCGGCGGCCAACCTGGCGATACCGGCGTGCTGCGGTGGGACGGCGGAGAGACCCGGATTTCCGACACGGTAAAGGGCGAGGGCGACTCGATCCTGCATGTCCCGGAACCGGAGGCGGAATTGCCTCCACCGGGAACGCCGGTCAACGCCGAAATCGACTGGGATCGCCGCCACAAGCTGATGCGGATGCACACCGCGATGCATCTGCTGTGCAGCCTGATCAAAGGCGCGGCGGTGACCGGGGGCTCGGTTGGCGCGGACCGCTCGCGGTTGGATTTCGATTTGCCCAATCCGCCGGCCAAGGACGAGATCGAAGCCGGGCTGAACGCGCTGATCGCGGCGGATTACCCGGTGCGGATCGAGTGGGTGGACGAGGCGGTCCTCGATACCGATCCTGGCCTCGTTCGGACGATGTCGGTCAAACCGCCGCGCGGCACCGGCCGGTTGCGCCTGATGCGGATCGGTGAGGGCGATGTCGTCGATCTGCAACCCTGCGGCGGGACGCATGTCGCGCGCACCGGGGAAATCGGGCCGATCCGGATCGTGAAGATCGAGAACAAGGGCCGGCAAAACCGCAGGATCATCCTGGCACCTCGCGATCCACCCTGATTGACTCCTGGCAACGCCCTGGGACACTCCCCCCGCGACTGGACCGGGAGGGAATGCGATGGGGCCGCTTGTGACAACGGAATGGCTGGCGGGCGAGCTTGGCAAGCCCGGTCTTCTGGTCTTCGACGCCACGAAATACCTGCCGAACGAGGACAAGGACGGCAAAGCCGAGTTTCTGAAAGCGCACATCCCCGGCGCCCGGTATTTCGACATCGATGAGGTCGCGGACACCGATACCGACCTGCCGCACATGGTACCCTCGCCCGGCCGTTTTTCGAAGCTGATGAGCGCGATGGGGATCGGCAATGCCAGCCGCGTTGTATTTTACGACCAAAAGGGGCTCGCGTCCGCGGCGCGCGGCTGGTGGTTGATGGGCCTGTTTGGCCACGACCAGGCTGCCGTGCTGGATGGTGGCTTGCCAAAATGGGTCAAGGAAGGGCGGGCCACCGCGACCGGAGCTGCCTCCGCGCCCACGCCGTCCGTATTTCAGGCCGATTTCCGCGCCACCAGGTTACGCGGGGTTGGCGATGTGCTGCTCAACGTGGCTTCTCAGGCGGAGTTGGTGCTGGACGCCCGCGCCGCTGGACGCTTCACAGGCGCGACTCCGGAGCCGCGGCCGGGTATGCGGTCAGGTCACATCCCTGGCTCCGCCAACGTACCATACACGGAATTGTTGAACGGCGACGGCACGTTCCGTCCGGCGGCCGAGGTGAAAGCGCGGCTCGCCGCCGCGGGGGTCGATGGATCGCTGCCTGTCGTGACAAGCTGCGGCTCCGGCGTCACGGCGTGCATCCTCACGCTTGGCCTGCGCCTGTCGGGTCTACCCGAGGGCGCGGTTTACGACGGGTCCTGGAGCGAATGGGGCGGCCGGTCCGATACGCCGGTGGAGACAAACCGTTCATGACCGATCCGAAAAAGCGTGGATTTCGCACAACATTGTCGCATGTTGGGCGGAAGTCCAAGCACGAGCATGGGTTCGTCAATCCACCGCTGAACCGCGGCTCCACCGTGCTGGCGCCGACCGTGGCCAAGCGGCAGGAGATGCAGGCCCGTCGCGGCGAGCGGGTGCTGACCTATGGCCTTGGGGGGTCCGAGACGCACTGGGCGCTGGAAGACGCGATGGCGGCGGTCGAAGGCGGCACACGATGCTTTGTCGTGAGTTCCGGTCTCGCCGCGGTAACGACTCCCCTGCTCGCCTGGCTGAAGGCGGGCGATCATTGCCTGGTGCCGGATCATGTTTATGGTCCCGCGCGGAATTTCTGCGATGGGCTGCTGAAACGGTATGGGGTCGAGACGACCTATTACGCGCCGGAAATCGATGAGGCGGGGATCGCGGCGTTGATGCGGTCCAACACCACCGTTGTTTATACGGAAAGTCCGGGCAGCCATACGTTCGAGGTGCAGGATGTTCCCGCGATCGCACGCGCGGCGCATGCGGGCGGCGCCAAGGTGTTGATGGACAATACCTGGGGCATTCATCATTTCCAGCCGTTCCGGCATGGCGTCGATGTGTCGATCCAGGCGGCGACGAAATACCCGGCGGGACACTCGGATATTCTGATTGGCACTGTGACCGTGAACAACGACGCCGATTGGATGACATTGCATGGCACTGCCCGCGGTCTCGGCCAGTACGCCAGCCCCGACGATTGCTGGCTGACATTGCGCGGCATGCGTACGATGGCGGTTCGGCTGCATGCGCAAATGGAGTCGGCGATTCAGGTCGGTCACTGGCTGCGTCAGCAACCGGAGGTGGCTCATGTGTTGAATCCAGCGTTGCCGGGGGCGCCGGGGCATGAGATCTGGAAACGTGATTTCAGTGGCGCGTGCAGCTTGTTTGGCGTCGAGTTCAAACCGGAATTTTCCCCGCTGGCGACGCATAAGTTCGTTGAGGCACTGGAACTGTTCGGCATCGGCTCGTCCTGGGGCGGATTTGAAAGCCTCGCCGTGCCGACGACCGGGTTTATCACCCGGACCGCGAGTGTCCCGAAATTCGCCGGCCCGGTGGTGCGGATACATATCGGATTGGAGGACGTCGACGATCTGACGGCCGATCTGCGTCAGGGACTGGATGTCATGCGGAAAAGTGTCTGATACCAGCGGCCCTACGGTTCGACTCTTACCCCTCAACGTCATCCACGGACTTGTTCGGTGGACCGGCCGCTGTACTGTGCCGGTTCCGATCCCCGGAACAAGTCCGTGGATGACGTAGTAGGGGTGGCGCGAGCGGCCGATCTTCCGGGCCGTTGGTATAAGGCCGGGCGGACGCTGTCCTCGCCGTCGCGGATGTGACCTCGCAAATTCTGATCGTCGCGCTTGGCGCCGCCGTCGCGGGGTTCGTGCAGGGCCTGTCGGGCTTCGCGTTCGGCCTCGTCGCCATGGGCATCTGGGCGTGGACGCTCGATCCCGCGCTGGCGGGTCCATTGGTCGTCTTCGGATCGTTGATCGGGCAGCTGATCGCGGCCCGCCCCGTCCTTCGAGGGGCAAGCCCTTGGCGCGCGCTACCCCTGGTCGTCGGAGGCATCTGCGGTGTCCCGATCGGCGTTGCTTTGCTACGCTACATCGACCCGGTTTCGTTCAAGGCCTGCGTCGGCGCGCTTTTGGTGCTATGGTGTCCCGTCATGTTATTCGCGGGCGATCTGCCACGGATATCGTGGGGCGGGCGATGGGCTGACGCGGCGGCCGGCTGGGTCGGCGGTGTCATGGGCGGACTGGGCGGGTTGACCGGCCCAGCGCCGATCCTCTGGGGCACGCTGCGCGGCTGGGACCGGTGGGAACAGCGCGTCGTGTTCATGATCTTCAATCTCTGCCTGAGCGCGCTGGTCATCGTGATATATATCGTGTCGGGAACGATACGGCGTGCCGACCTGCCGCTGTTTGGCATCATGATCCCGGCGATGCTGCTTCCCTCGCTGGCGGGTTTTCGCCTTTATCACCGGATCGACGACGCGACGTTTCGCCGCGTCATTCTTGGGTTGCTGACGGTGACCGGCGCGGTCCTGATCGTTTCCAGTGTTACGGCGTGGATGTAGCGGGTGGGATTATGGCGACCATCTTGACGCCGAACGCTCATATACTCCGTCATGGCCCGGCTCGTCCGGGCCACCCATTCCAGCACAGTGCCGCGACGGGTGGCCCGGACGATCCGGGCCATGACGTGGGTTGAGCAATATCGATAATCGGTTGGGTCTTACGTCCGCGTGAGATAAATCGGGCTCGACCACATCCGATGGCCGTCCTCCTGCTGCACGCGAATGAACAGGCGCGTATCGCCGCGGTTTCGAACATTGATTTTTCGGCGTAATGACACGCGCGTCCCGGTCATGGCCGCGGGGAGGCGCTGCAAGCGGATCGCTCGTTGAAGTCCGCCTGCGTCGAAGACCATCGGTTCAACTCCCAACGCCCGGATGGGCGACCCGCCCGAAACCGGCGACGTCCTGAAGGCGATCGAGCCATCGGTGGCGGATTTCAGCCACAGGTCGATGGCGCCGTAATTGCCGGTTGTCACGGCCTTCCATGCCAAAGACGTCTCATCCTGCCGCTGAATGCCCCGATCGAGGTTCCAGGCATTGATGACATGCGTTCGCAGGATGGCGTTACCCTCGATTTCCAGCGTACCGTCCCAGGTCGTCGCGCGCGCCCTGCCGCGAACTTCGGCGCCCTCATAGACAAGGCGAACGCGGGCGCCGAGATCGGCGTCCGCGTAAGGCCGTATGGTCTCCAGAAGATCGAGGCCGTCATAAATGTCGAGCCGCTCGACCGGCGCGGACCCCACGATGTCGATGACAAGTTCCGCGGTGTCGTCCACGACGCGCGCGATATCGCCCATCAGCAGGCGATTGACGCGGCTCGATGAGGGCGTGCCCGGCAAAGCGGGATCCCGCTCGTACAAATCGGCGCCCGAGGGAAGTTCCACCGCCACATCCAGCAGTGCGCGGTTGCCCGTGGTCGCGTAATGCCGACGCTGGCGCATCGATTGAAAGATTGCGTCCCGGTCAAGCCGTTCGGCGAGAAAACACGTCAGCCCACCGTAGCTACCGAAGAACGACGCACCCGGATAACAAGCGCCAGGCCGTCCCTTGTGGCCGTCCGAGTTCGCGACGATGCCGACGCGGTATCCCTCCTCCAGCGCGTCGCGCAGAATCCATTCGAATGTGCCCCAGGCCGAGTGCACCTCCACCGCTGGCTCCAACGCGACGTCGTGCGCGAACCTGACGTCCGCGTAGCGTCCGCCGACATGAGCGAGCACCACGCAGTCTTTGCCTCGCAGCCTGTCGAACAGCGCATGAGCGTCATGAGCGTCGTTGGTCTCATCGCCCAAATCACCCACCTGGGCGTGGGAGGAGCGGTAAATGGTTTCCCCTTCATGCCGGTAATGCACATTGCGATCGCCGCCGACCGCCGTATTGGCCGACCATTCGTACCCGGGGATGCAAACGAACCGGCCAGGCTTGTCGAATTCCCGCGTCAGGTCGTTGAGGTCATTCCAGAATTCGCCGGTAATTTGAAAGTCGTTGCCCTGGTGACCCATGACGTCGACGTGCGCTTTGTCACGGCCAAACTCGAAATATTCACGCGCGGTGTTGGTGCCAAGCGTCTCGTTGGATTGTCCGTGCGTATCGCCCCAATAGTGCACAAGACCGGCTTCCTTGGGGGCGACGCGCAAAGGATTCGAACAGGCGGCTGCGTTGCCTGCGTGGTCAATGACACGGATCGTGACGTCGCCGGTTTCATCAGCCCGCAAGCCGTCGATGACGGCGCCGAATGCGCCAGCACGCAGCCGCACCGTGGACGGCAAACCGTCGATTGGCCGGCTGGCCTCCAGACGCATGTCCCGATCGACACGATCCGACGGGTTGCCCCAGATATCATCGATTTTGAGCGCCAGCCGGAATGGCTCACCCATTCGAACCAGCGTCGGCAGGATCGCGAACCAGCGCACCCCGGGTCCGGGGACGATCGCGATTTTCGGGCTGACAGGCAACGCGACATACTCGTATGTCGCGATGGCGTCGACCAGCATGTGAAACTCAAACGCGCTTTCGCAATAAGTCTGCATGCGGATGCCGGGCGAGCCCTGGCGCCGGTCGCCAAACCGGATCGTGATGGTGTCGCCTGGCGCCAGAAAGTCCTTCACGACGCCGATGTACAGCGAGCGGCTCCATGGCCGGATGTTTCGCTTGAACTCCCATTTGGCTTCCAGCGTGGCGCCATTGGAGGCCTCGACGGTCGTGTAGCCCGCTGCCCGCGGACCGGCGAACTGCACCGGACCGAAATCGGTGGCAAAGCGAAAACCGATCTTGATCGATCCGGTATCGTCGATCCCAAAGCGGCCGGCAGTGTAAACCAGAGTGAAACTCTGCCAGGAACCGGCTTCGAATGTGCCCGCGGGTTCAAGCGAGGCGTGGCCCATCAAATCGGGGCGATAAGTGGAATCTGGCATGCGGCGAAGCCTCCCGGGCGGACTTCAGGTCACCCCTTCACCGATCCGGTCAATCCCGCCACGTAATGTTCGACGAAGAACGAGTAAACCACCGCCACCGGGATCGATCCCAGCAAGGCGCCCGCCATCAGCGAACCCCAGTAGAACACGTCGCCGCGCACCAGCTCGGACACGACTCCCACTGGGATGGTTTTCTGTGCGGACGACGACAGAAACACCAGCGCGTAGATGAATTCGTTCCACGACAGCGTGAACGCGAAAATGCCGGCCGAGAGGATCCCGGGCACCGCCACCGGCAGAATGATATAAATCATCGCCTGCCAGCGGGAGGCGCCGTCGATCCGCGCGCATTCCTCCAACTCCTTCGGGATCGCCTTGAAGTAGCCCATCATCAGCCAGGTACTGAACGGGATCAGGAAGGTCGGATATGTCAGGATCAACGACCAGGGCGTGTCCCCGAGTTGGAAGTTTCGGATGACATCCGCCAGCGGAATGAACAGCAGCGTCTGCGGCACCAGGTAGGTCACGAAAATGCCGGTGCCCAGACTGCCGGCGAAGCGGAATTTCAGCCGCGACAGCGCGTAACCCGCGAACACCCCGCACACCAGCGAGATCGCGGTGGAAGCAAGCGAGATCAACATCGTGTTCCACAGCCAGGTGGAGAACAGCGTGTCCTCCACCAGCAGCCGGATATGCTCGAGCGTCGGGTGCCACGTCCAGAACGGGTTGTAGTTCTTCGCATTCCAGGGGCGGTACAACTCGCCGTCGGGGCGGAACGTGGTGATGACCATCCAGTAGAACGGAAACAGCAGCAGGACCACGAACATCACCAGCGGGAGATGGAAGTAGACCGAACGTCTCCAGCGCGCGCCCTCAATCATCAGCGCGTCTCCACGAGTTTGTTCATCAGCGCGTCTCCACGCGACGTATATATAGCAACTGCAACAGCACCACGATGAACAGCACCGGGAAGATGGCCAGCGAGATCGCCGCGCCCTCCGACAGCAGCCCTGTGCCGACCCCGATCTGATAGGCGTAGGTCGCGAACAGATGTGTCGCGTTGGCGGGCCCTCCGCCGGTCAACACGTAGACCAATTGGAAGTCCGCGAACGTCTGAATGACCGAGAACAACGTCACCACCATCGTCACCGGCAGCAACAATGGCCAGGTGATATGGAGGAACCGCTGCCACGCGTTGGCGCCATCGATCGCGGCGGCTTCCTGCAACTCGGGACTGATGGTTTGCAGCCCGGCGAGAAGGCTGATCGCGTAGAACGGCACCCCGCGCCAGATATTCACCACGATGATCGAGAAGAACGCGAGGTCGGGCTCGCCCAACCAATTGATGCGTTTGGTGATGAAGCCCATTTGCCAGAACAGCCAGTTCAGCACGCTGAACGTGGGGTCGAACATCCATTTCCAGGCGAAGGTGGACAGCACCGTGGGAATGATGAAAGGCAGCAGGATGAACGCCCGCACCCAGGCCTTGCCTTTGAAGTGACGGTTCAGCAGTTGCGCCAGCCACAACCCGAGCACCAGTTTCACAATCGTGGTGATGAACGTGTACCAGCAGGTGTTCCACACCGCCGTGCGGAAGATCGAGTCATTCCAGACTTTCTCGAAATTCTTCAGACCGACGAAGTTTCCGGGCACGCCGACACGCGTATCGGTCAGCGCCAGCCAGATCCCCTGGAAAAACGGGTAGGCGATGAACAGGCCAAGCAGCACCGCGGTCGGCAACAGCAAAGCGGCGGCGAACCAGCGCTCATCCTCGAGCAGTCCCGCCTTCTGGTGGACCCGCCCGGCGGGCATCGCCGATCTCATCATCGTCGTGGTTGTGGTGGCGCTTGCCATGTCCGGCTCTTCCGATTTCGCACCTTGGTTTAGCAGTGCCCGCCCCAAACGCAACCGGGGGGCGCGCGTCGTGGCGATTCGCATTTCGGCGCTGACGATCGCTTTTTCGTCATCCTCCGGACAAGCCGGAGGATGACGAAGGGGCGGCGGAGGGGTCACCAGCCAAAATGAGAATTATTGCTCACATGGCTCCCCGGGCGATCAGACTGAATAGATCTTCTTCAGCTCTCCCTCGGCCCAGGACACTGAGGCTTCCGCCGCCATGCCCTGAACCGCCTTCGCGTACATATCGACGACGATATATTTGGTCAGCGCCTCGGCGGCCTTCTGGTTCGGCCGGCCGGCGTAGCCTGGCACGCGCCCGACCGAGGCCGCGGTGCGGAAGGGCTTCATCACCGGGTCCTCGTCCCACATTTTGTTGGTTTCCCACACCTTGGTCGGGCCGGACGCGAAGCCTTTCTGCGACGTGAACCATGGCTCGAAGTTGGCGGGGGTGTGGAACCAGCGCAGGAAATCCACCGCCGCCTTTTGGTTCTTCGAATAACCCATCACCATCGTGGACTGGCTGCCGTGGAAGGCGGACGCTCCGCCCGGACCGCGTGGCATGGGCGCGTGTGCGATATCGGTGCGCATCTCCTTGCCATCTTCCGTCATGTATTGGGCCGCGCGGCGTACCGACTCGATATAGATTGAAGCCCCATTCAGCGTCGCCGCGATGGTGCCGGACAGAAAGGCGCGATTGTTGCTGGAGTCGTCCCAGGCCAACCCGCCTTCGTCATGCGCGTCCTTCCAAAAACCAGCCATGAACTTCACCGACTCGATGGTCTCCTTGGAGTTGATCGCCACGGTCTTGCCGTCGGCCTCGACCTCTTTGCCGCCGAACGACCACATGAACGGATAGGCGAAGCCTGGTGCGTCGCCGAATGTGTGGCCAAGGGTCTGGCCGAGTGGGTGGCCTGCCGCCTTCAGCTTCATGCCGACGGCGCGATATTCCTCCCAGGTCGCGGGGAACGTCGTGGCGCCAACCGCGTTGAACCAGGACTTGCGATAGGCGATCAGGCCGGGGATGACGCAATAGGGCACCGAAATCCAGTTCTTGCCGTCGTGGCAGTTGCCTTTCATGGTATCGTAATAACCGCCCTGGGACGGGCCGACCGCCTCGCACAAAGCGGTCACGTCGGCCAGCGATTCCGCGTAGAGCTGGCAATTGCTGTTGAATGCCATGATCAGGTCGGCGCCGGATTTGGACTGGATCGCCGCGGTGGTGCGCGCCTGCAGGTCGTTGGCGTTGATGGTTTCCAGCGTGATCTTGATGCCGAGTGCCTTCTCGGCCTCGGGGATGGCTTTCTTGCGCAGGTGCTCATCGGCGGCGGGCACGAAATCGTTCCATTTCAGCCAATGCACGGTGGATGTCTGAGCGTACGCCGGGGCGCGGCCACTGGCCAGGATGCCAGCCAGGCCCCCCGTGGTGGCGGCCGCCGCCGTGGTGCCCGTGACCTTGAGCAGACTACGCCGTGATACCCGAGCCATGTTGTTTTCTCCGAGCTAATTGAAACGCAATTCCCCGGTCGCGCCATCGCGCGGCCGGGGGGTCTTTACAGGCATTCTTCCACGCGGGCCAATCGCGGTCGCATGATCCATCCGCTGGATTGGCCCGTGGCCGGGCTCAGCCCCTCGCCTGGCTCAAACGGAATAAACCTTCTTCAGTTCGCTTTCGGCCCAGGCCACGGCCGCCTCCGCCGGCATGCCCTGCACCGCTTTGGCGTACATGTCCGCGATGATGTATTTCGACAGCACCTCGGCGGCCTTCTGATTGGATGGACCGGCGAACCCCGGCACGCGTCCGAAAGAGGGTGCGTTGTGGAACGGCTTCATCACCGGATCCTCGTCCCACAATTTGTTGGTTTCCCACACCTTGGTCGCGCCGCAGGCGAAGCCCTTCTGGGAGCGGAACCACCCCTCGTAGTTGGCCGGGGTGTGGAACCAGCGCAGGAAATCGATCGCCGCCTTCTGGTTCTTCGAATAACCCATCACCATCATGACCTGGGCGGAATGGAAGGCATATTGTCCGGCCGGCCCTGCGGGCAGCCGCGCATGCAGAATGTCGCCCTTCATCGGCGTGCCCTGATCGGTCTTGTACTGATCGGGCTTGCGCAGCGACTCGATATAGATCGAGGCGCCGTTCAACGTGCACGAAATCGTGCCCGACAGGAACGCGCGGTTGTTGGAGCTGTCGTCCCAGGCCAGGCCGCCATCGTCGTGAGAATCCTTCCAGAATTCGGTCATGAACTTCACCGACGCGATCGTCTCCTTGGAGTTGATCGCCACCGTCTTACCGTCGGCCTCCACTTCCTTGCCGCCGAAAGACCACATCAACGGATAGGTGAACGCGACCGGGTCGCCCACGCTGTGGCCAAGCGACTGTCCCAGCGGGTGGCCGGCCGCCTTCAGCTTTTTGCCGGCGGCGTGATATTCGTCCCACGTCTTCGGGAAACTCGTGATGCCGGCGGCGTCGAACCAGGATTTCCGGTAGGTCATCAAGCCGCCGACGATGCAATAAGGCACCGCGATCCAATTCTTGCCGTCGTGACAGTTGCCCTTGGCGATGTCGTAATAGCCGCCCTGGGCTTTGTCGATCGACTCGCACAGGCTGGAGACATCGGCGAGCGAGGCGGCATAGAGTTGGGCGTGGTTGTTGAAGCCCATGATGATGTCAGCCCCCGCCTTGGACTGGATTGCGGCTGTGGCGCGGGCCTGCAGATCGTTGAGGCCGATGGTTTCCATGTTGATCTTGATGCCGAGGGCCTTTTCCGCCTCGGGGATCGCCACCTTGCGCAGATGCTCATCGGCGGCCGGGACGAAATCGTTCCATTTCAGCCAATGCATCGTCGTGCCCTGGGCGTAGGCCGGGGCGCGGCCTGAGGCCAGAATCCCGGCCAGACCACCGGCGGCCACGCCGGTTCCGGATAGCTTCAACAGATTGCGTCGCGAAACCCGAGGCATTTTGTTTTCTCCCTGCGGACTGACCCGGACTTTTCCAGGCTGTATTGGATTTGTTCTAGGTTGGCATCAATTCAGGCACATCCAGACGCCGACCCTAACGCCGGATATGAGGCGATGGCAACCGCCGGTCGCGGATGTGTCGGGAGCGCGCGCGTCGTCCGCGGTCTGAGGCGGATTAGCTGTCCGAATTGTTCGCAGCCTGTTCCAGGGAACCGGGCATGCGTCGGCTCCCGGTATCACGGGAGGCGCGTGTGGCGTTTTCAGGATGCTTTTGAGCGCTCCAAGAGAGGCCGCGTGGCGGCGAACGACGACGTATTGCGTGCGCGGGAAATGGACCGGGAGGGCCAGGGCTCGCGTCAGGCAAGTTCGGAGGTGCACTGGAAAAGCGCCGGCGCCCCTTGAGGAGCGCGGTTGTGCCCGGCGGGACAGGTTCGAGGCCGAGGCACGATGGACGTCGACAGCGTAGCGGCGGTTCACCATAACGTCCGAGCGCTTTGATTGCCGCGTGTCTGATTTTCAAGCAAGCGGAGCGACGGATCAAGATTGGCCATAATGAGACCGGCAGTATACAATTGTCACACTCTGATCGTCGTCCTTGCCGGACACACGGTATACAATCCGGTGTTCTTTGTTGATCCTTCGTGGCCAGCAACCGGAAAGCGGTTTTTTCAGGGGCTCCGGCTTTCCGGTGCCGGTGAAGGGACTCCTGCGAATGTCTTCGATCAATTGAATGATCTTGCGCATTGTATCGACGTCCGATTGCCACGACAGGAAGTGATCCCATCCAACGACCGTAAAATGAACCCTCACGTGGCCGGACGATGGATGGCCGCGACAGAATTATATTCGTTTGTCATGTCCTGTGCATCCGAATGAGCTGATTGCACAAGTGTTACCAGATTTCCGGTGTCGCACATCAGGTAGGCTGTTTCGTGCCAGCTTTCGACTTCATCGAGCGGGGCGGACATGAGTGTCTCATTGAAGTCTTGAGGAAGATTTGTGTTCTCCACGCCTCGCCGTTCGGCGCGCAGATAGACCTCTTCAATTACCATCAGCCGAAGCCGCCGAATATGTGGCAGGTAGTCACCGCGCATGTCACCCAGGAACCGTTGAATGTCAAAAAATATGGCGCCATCCGAGGCGGCATTCACAAGAGCCTGGAATTTCGGTTTCATGACGCGATTGACCATATCGGCCCCTTCCGCCAGAACCCGCTCGGTTATACCCAGGCAATCGAGCGAATCCCGCAATTGGACATCCGACCCGGCTTCCACGGAACCGCTGAATGTCTTGATTTCCGTCCATCCATTCTCGAAAGCAAGACGAAATTCTTTCATCGCGTCCCGCACGCGCTGTATCGCCGCGTTAATCTCAGGCTGACCATCGGCTAAGGCAACTCCGGCAACCGAAATACCGAAACCAATCATCTCGGGGGCCAGAAGGAAGTTCGTTGGCACCGCGGTCACGAATTTTCTCCTTCCTTCAACGGGTCACATCATAGCCTCGGCTGAATAAGGTAATGCGCGCAAAAGCGCCAGAGTTGCTTTCTCGCGCTGTTCATGGCCCTGTAGCCATCGTGGTCTTCGACCCCCGCTCAGAATCCCTGCCGCGCGATGTCCATCGCGAAATACGTCAGGATCAAATCCGCTCCGGCGCGCTTGATGCCCCCCAGAGTCTCCCGCACCACCCGATGCTCATCGATCGCCCCCGCCTGGGCCGCGAACTTGATCATCGCGTATTCGCCGCTCACCTGATACGCCGCCAGAGGCAGAAGACTGCGCGCGCGCACCTGGCTCAGGATATCCAGGTAGGGCAAAGCGGGTTTGACCATCAGGATGTCGGCGCCCTCGGCCTCATCGATCAGGGATTCCCGAATAGCCTCCCGCCCGTTCAACGGGTTCATTTGATACGCCTTGCGGTCGCCGATCAGGTCGCATCCCGCCGCCGCGCGGAACGGTCCATAGAACGCCGAGGCGAATTTCGACGAGTACGCCATGATCGGCAGGTTGCTGAATCCGTTGCCGTCCAGCGCACCCCGGATCGCCGCCACCTGCCCATCCATCATCGCCGAGGGCGCGATCATGTCCGCCCCCGCGCGCGCCGCGACCACCGATTGGCGGCCCAGGTTTTCGATGGTGTGATCGTTGTGGACGTCCTCGCCGTGGATGACACCGCAATGGCCGTGCGAGGTGTATTCGCAGAAACAGGTGTCCGAGATCACCAGCAATTCCGGCGCCGCGTCCTTGGCGCGTTTGATCATCCGCGCCAGCAGGCCGTTTTCATTCCATGAGTCGCTACCGGTGTCGTCCTTGTGGCGGCTGACACCGAAGGTCATCACCGCCTTGATGCCCGCGCGATGGATCTCCTTGATCGCGGCTCCGAGCTTCCGTTCGGGGATACGATGGACGCCGGGCATGCTCTCGACCGGGGCGTAATCGTCCAGCTCTTCCTCGACGAAGATCGGATAGATCAGGTCGTCAAGCGAAACGGTCGTCTCCCTGAACATATCGCGCAACGCGGGGTTGGCGCGCAGGCGGCGCAGGCGGGCGGTCGGGAAGGACGCCATCGAACGAATCTCCTATGCCAGAGGCGACGGGCGGGAACGCGGACGCTCCGCGAAGCGGCTGTAGCGGAAAGGCGTGGGGTCCACCATCGGGGCTTGTCCGGAAACCAGTTGCGCCATCAGCTTGCCCGCGCCCGGGGAGATGCCGAACCCGTGTCCGGTGAAGCCGGTGGCGATGAAAAATCCCGGGATGGTGTCGACGGGCGAGATCACCGGCAGCCCGTCCGGTGTGACGTCCACCGCGCCGCCCCAGGAATCCGAGATGCGCATCCTGTGCATCATGGGAAACGCTTCGATCAGGCGCTGCTTTGCCTGCTCGAGAATCCGCTCTGACGGCACCGGGTCCAGGATGCGGAGTTTTTCGAATGGCGTCACCTGATCCGGTTTCCAGCGCCGCGGGACCAGGCTTTCCCGGACCCAGGCGCGGCCAAAACCCAGCCGCGTCTCCTTGCGATGGAGCCACCACATGCGCAGGAAATCGCGGGAGAAGCGGGCGGAATCCGGCACGAGATCGGCGGTATTCCGGCTCCAGTTGCCGACCGTGTAGCCTCCGTCCAGCCGTTTGCGTAGGCCGAACCCCGGCCCGCCGGTGGAGGTCTCCGGCCCACCCACCACCGGATCGATCCGCATGACGGCGGACGTGACCTTCAGTTGCGGCAGGCGCAGGCCCAGATTGCCGCAGAACAGACGCGACCAGACGCCGCCCGCCAGCACCACCTGCTCGCACGCGATCGGGCCCTTCTCGGTGATGACGCCCGAGATTCGACCGCCCTCGGTCTCGATCCCGCGCACCGCGCATTGTGTCAGCAGAATCGCGCCGTGCCGCCGCGCCGCTTCGGCGATCGCGGGCGCGGCGTGCGCCGGTTCCGCCCGTCCGTCACTGGGCGTCGACAAGGCGCCAGCCCAGTTGCCGGCGAGTCCGGGGGTCACGATGGCCATCTGATCGCGGGTCAGCAGGCGGCTGTCGATCTGGTGCGGTTGTCCCACCTGTTCCAGCCATCTCGCGCGGCGGGCGAGGTCCCGTTGGGTGCGGCACAGATAAACGATGCCGGAACGGCGGAACCCGCTCTCGGCCTCGATCAGTTTGTTCATGTCGTTCCAAAGCCGCATGGCCTCGATCGCGAGCGGCATTTCGCGGGGGTCGCGACCCATTTTGCGGCACCAGCCCCAGTTGCGGCTGGATTGTTCGGCCGCGATCTCGCCCTTTTCGCAGAGGACGACGGGGATGCCCTCGCGTGCGAGAAAAAAGGCCGTGCACACGCCGACGATCCCGCCGCCCACGATCACGACCGTGGTCCGGGCGGGCAGTGAGGGGTCCGATTGCACGGGATCGACGGGTGGTGACATCAGTCTCGCCTGTCGGGGTTACGCGATCAGTCGTGTAGTACCAACCTCTGAAAGATCGACATCACGTATCCCGTCATGGCCCGGCTCGACCGGGCCATCCGGTCCGGTACAGTGCCGCTACAGATGGCCCGGTCGAGCCGGGCCATGACGCGGGAGGGGTAGCGACATGGGTCAAGCGTTGGACGGCTGGTATAACAAAGACGGCCGAGCCTACGGTAATATTTCCACGACCTTGTCCGCTGGCCGGCACAGCGCGACGCCCTTGGCGGTGACGACGATCGGGCGCTCCATCAGGATCGGATGGCGGACGATCGCGTCGATCAACGCGTCATCCGGCTTGCCCGGATCGGCGAGCCCCAGTTCGGTGTAAGGGGCCTCCTTACGGCGTAGCAACTGGCGGGGCGTCAGGCCCATCTTCGCCAGAAGGTCTTTCAGTTCACCCCGGGAGGGCGGTGTTTTCAGATACTCGACGATCCGTGGTTCGGTTCCCGCCTCCCGCAGCATGCCCAGTACTTTCCGCGACGTGCCGCATTTCGGATTGTGGTAGATCGTGACATTCTGGGCCATGGCGTCACCTCCTTCGGGATGGACGGGAATGAACGCCATTGTCCGCACGTCCATAAAAAGAACAAGTGGAGGCTTCCATGAATCGACGTCTGTTTTTGGCGACCGCGCTGCTGGCCGGCGTGTCCGGCGCGGCGGCCCTGGCGCAAACCGCGCCGCCCGTCCGTGTGCGCGGGACCATCGCATCGCTTGACGGCAACACACTGAACGTCAAAGCCCGGGATGGGCAAATGCTGGCGATCGTGCTGACCGACCCTCTGGTGGTCATGACCGTGAAGAAGGCGGAACTGAGCGAGATCGGTCCCAACACCTATATCGGCACGACAACGCGCACGGCCGCGGATGGGAAACTCACCGCGATCGAGGTGCGGATTTTCCCGGAATCGATGCGCGGCTCGGGCGAGGGGCATCGCGACTGGGATCTGGAGCCGGGCAGCAAGATGACCAACGGCACGGTGACCGGGGCGGTCACGGGCGCCTCGGGCCGGGAGCTGACGTTCGGGCACAAGGACGGCGCCAACACGGTGTTCGTGCCGCCCTCGGCCGGGATCATGACGTATGTGACCGGGGCGCGAACGGACCTGAAAGCCGGCGAGGTGGTGTTCATCGCGGCCACGAAGAACGCCGAGGGCAAGTGGACCGCCGCGCGGGTGAACGTCGGGAAGGATGGCGTCGCGCCGATGATGTAATTCTGGCGGTCGCATATGGGCGTCGCCGGACGACCCGCCAGAGGTGGGATCGCGTCATGGTTGGCGGAGTTCTGTGAGGTGACCACCTTGCGGGGGCGGCGGCCATTCTCGCGGGTGGTGGCGCCCTTCGCGTCCGAGTCGTGCAATTTCGCCATCCAGCGAGGTGACCCGAAGACACCCTCCAGCAACGCCGGGACATACCGGTCCGCCTCCAGCCTGGGCCAACGTAGACCAAGACCGGCCGCAGTGATTTCGATCATCGACAGGTCGGCCGGTTTCGCATCGGCCAGACCTTCAGCCAAATGCGGCGGAAATGCCGGCTCAAGTCTGTAGCTCAGGGTGACCATCACCCGCGCCACCCGTCGGTCGTAACGCGCCGCGACGGCGTGAGGCGTCGATGCCAGACGCTCCCGCATGCGTTCTTCCGCCTGTTGGACCGCGGTGTCGGAGATTTCCGCGGATCGTCTCCCATCTGCCGCAAAACGTTGGGATATGTCCCACGAGTGCGGTGGCCACCTGGTGTATCTCGGGTCCGTTGAACCTATGGCTCTCGCGTAAATCCGCTGTGCCAACCGGCGAGCCAGGCGAGATGAAAAGGTTGGCGCCCGGGATCGCGTAGCCAAACGAACCAGGGCGATCGCCTGAACAACGCAGCAAGCAAGGTCGAATCACGGGTTCTCGCGGATTCGGGCACGGATTACGCGGACCCTGGCACAAACGAACGTGGCCTGGCGGAAAGTTGTTCAGGTGGTCGCTGAACGACCTCGAGAGTCCGCGTAATCCGTGCCCGAATCCGCGAGAATCCGTGTGACACCGCTTGCTTTCCGACCCGATCAACGCAATGGCGGAAGGATTGGCGCAAGACCTCTCGGTTCACTTGCAAGCTCTGAACGCGCCGCGAAATGCCCGCTTGGTCCCGATCGGCGCTCTGACAAGTTCAGGCGATCGCCTCGCCCGACGAACCGCCCAGGTTGACGCGGCCCCGCCCGCGCCGCGATAAGGGGACTTGTGTTTTACCCTCAGAAACATCTCCTCCAGATCGAAGGGCTGCAACCGCCCGAGATCGGGGATTTGCTCGACCTTGCCGAGAGCTATGTCCTGCTCAACCGCTCCGGCAAGACCCAGCGCGATCTGTTGCGCGGCCGCACCCTGATCAATCTGTTCTTTGAGGACTCGACCCGGACCCGCACCTCGTTCGAGCTCGCGGGCAAGCGGTTGGGCGCCGACGTGATCAACATGTCGGTGTCCACGTCCTCGGTGAACAAGGGCGAGACGCTGCTGGATACCGCCGCGACCCTGAACGCAATGCACTGCGATTTGCTGGTCGTCCGGCACGGCCAGTCCGGCGCGCCTCGTTTGCTGGCCGAGGAAGTGGACGCCGCCGTCATCAACGCGGGTGACGGCACGCACGAGCATCCAACGCAGGCGCTGCTCGACGCGCTGACCATCAAACGCCGCAAAGGCCGGATCGAGGGCCTGACGGTCGCCATCTGCGGCGATATCGCGCATTCCCGCGTGGCCCGCTCCAACATTCACCTCCTCACGACATTGGGCGCCCAGGTGCGGGTGGTGGGTCCGCCGTCGCTGGTGCCGCCGGAGGTGGCGATGTGGGGCACAACCGTGTTCCACGACATGGCGAGCGCGTTGGACGGCGCGGATATCGTGATGATGCTGCGCCTGCAACGAGAACGCATGTCGCGCGGGCCGGTGCCAAGCGAGCGTGAATATTTCCGCTTCTGGGGGCTGGATTTCGAAAAACTGGCCGCCGCGAAACCGGACGCGCTGGTGATGCATCCCGGCCCGATGAACCGCGGCGTGGAGATCGACAGCGCCGTCGCCGACGACCCGCGCCGCAGCGTGATCCGCGAGCAGGTCGAAATGGGCGTCGCGGTTCGCATGGCCGTGCTCGACACGCTGTCGCGGGGGCACGGCCGGAATGTCCCCTGACATTCTGTTCACCGGCGTCCGCATCGTCTCGGACGGGATCGACCTGCACGGCGACCTGCTGGTTCGCGACGGGCTGATCGCCGATTTCGGACCCTCATTGGGCCGTCCCGACGGCGCCGTGGTGGTGCACGAGGACGACGCCATCCTGTGTCCCGGCCTCGTCGATATGCGCGTCGCACTGGGCGAGCCGGGGTTCGAGTATCGCGAAACGATCGCCTCGGCGGCGATGGCGGCCTCGGCGGGCGGGGTCACGACATTGGCGGCGCTGCCTGACAGCCAACCCGCCATTGACGATCCCGCGCTGGCGCACCTGCTGATTACCCGCGGCCGGGAAACCGGGGCGGTGACCATCCTGCCCTATGGCGCCGTCACCCGCGGCTGCAAAGGCGAGGAACTCGCCGAAATTGGTCTGCTACGGGAGGCGGGGGCGGTGGCCTTCACCGATGGTGCGCGTGCTATCGCCTCCACCGGGATGATGCGGCTGGCGTTGACCTACGCCCGCGGTTTCGGTGCCCGCATCGTGCAGCACCCCGAGGATCCGTCTTTGGCCCTGGGAGGCAGCGCGACCGAGGGCGAACTCGCCGCCCGCCTGGGCTTGCCCGCCATTCCGGCGGCGGCGGAGGCGATCATGGTCGCGCGCGACATCGCTCTGGCGGCGTTGACCGGAGGCGCGGTTCATTTCGCGCATGTCTCGACCGGGGCCGCGCTGGCGCTGATCCGGCGCGCCAAGGACGAGGGCCTGGCGGTGACCTGCGATACCGCGCCGCCGTACTTCGATCTGAACGAGAACACGATCGGCGATTACCGGACTTATGCGAAACTCTCGCCACCGCTGCGGCGGGAGGAGGATCGGCTGGCGGTCGTCGCCGGGTTGGCGGATGGCACCATCGACGCGATAGCCTCGGACCATCAACCGCGCGACGCCGATGATAAACGCTTGCCTTTCGCACAGGCGAGCGCCGGCGGGGTTGGACTGGCGACGCTGCTCGCGGTGACCTTGGTCCGGGTCCATAACGAGGAACTCTCCCTGGGCGCCGCGATCGCGTTGCTGACCAGCCGGCCGGCGGCGCTGTTGGGGATCGATTCTGGGCATGTCGAAAAAGGCGCGGTGGCGGATTTGTGTCTGTTCCACCCAGACCGGGTCTGGCGCGTGCGGGCGAAGACGCTGCCGGGCAAGGCACGGAATACGCCATTCGATGGGCGGGCGCTGGAGGGCACGGTGCTGGGGACGTGGAAAGCGGGCAGGCGGGTCTACGACGCGGCCCTTGCGCTTCGGACCGGTTCGGCCTGACTGAAAATCGGCGGTAGGCCAGACGATGGCAGGGAACGCGTCGCCTCCGCGTGCGCCTCAGCCGATGCACGGCGCGCGGTTTGGGTTGGCCACCTACGCCGCCATCCGATCCCACGCCTCCACGGCCTCATAAGTTCCCTTCACCACGACCCGTCTGAATACGAGAGGCGGGAACTCAAACCCGTCGGCCACGTCAAGGATTTTCATCCGCGTAATGACCGCCGGTTCATAAGCTATCGCGTTCACCTGCCGATGCAGCAGTGCGCACACATTATGGCGGAGCAACTTCTCGCTATCGCCACCGACGCCGCGCAGGCCTGTCTCCCATCGCGACACGGTCTCCGGCGTCAGCTCCATTGCTTCCGCGAATTCCCGCCCGGTCATGTCCAAGGCGCGGCGAAGGAATCGAATTTCCTTCCCCGCCAACCGGAACGGCGTCAGGGCTCGTGCCAACGCGGCGGCCTTCGCGAGCCCCTCCAGGTCCGGCACCTCGATGGTTGCCTCATCGCACCGGTCGCAGGCGTCGCGGATGACGGTGTTCACCAGCCGGACCGTTAGCCCGCCCAGGTCCATTTCGTAGGACGGGAGAAGGGCCGCCGTCATGGTTCCTTCGCCGCACGCCTTGCACCTCGTCATGTCAGTCTCCTCGCGGCCGGGGTCTCACCATTGGTGCCGCCAGGCGGTGATGACCTTGATTGTGATCTCATCCTCATCGATGACGACGACCGCGGTGATCCGGGTTTCGTCGCGATCGGTCGCAACCGAACAGCGCTTCAACATTGACTTTATGTCCAGTTGGCTGATCCCGTCCTTCGCCATTTCCCTCAGCGCGTGTTCCCGGAACCTGAGACGAACCGCCAGGTTGTGCGCAAACGCTCTGAGGCGGCGTCCCTCATCGTGATGACTTCCGGCATTTCGCGTCGAGCCTCCAATGCCGGGCTGTTCAGTAAGATATAATTGACTGTCAGTCAAGTACATGTTGGCCGCGTTACCCGGATCGCCCGGATCCTGACGCGAAAAGATTGATGGGCAGTTAACGGCGGGCCCTTTCCCGCCGCCCTCGCCTTGCCCACTTGGAAAACCCCGTCAGCCGCCGATTTTCATCCCACCCGTTGTCGTGGGTGCTATATCTTTTGCCCAGGAGGCCGAATGGACACCACGGTCGAGGTTACTATTCCGGTCGATCCCGAGGCCGCCGCGGCTCTGGCCGACACGCGTAACCGTGAGGCCATTGGGCGATTGGTCAGCCGTATTCTGACCCGCCGTGCGGGCCCGGGTCCGCTTGCCCTGGCCATCGCGGAATTGAAGGCGGAAGTGCGACGTGGGTCTTGATTTATTGGTAACCGACGCTGCGAACTTCTGGCAGCAAAAGGGATACTATCATGGTCGATCCGTTCATCACGCCCGGTCTTGTCGTGGGAGAAGTCATAAAAGGAGTGGCAGCGGCGACGGCCGCGTGGGGAACGAAGCGGCTTCTCAAGCAGAATTTCCCGAACCCGCCCATTCCCAATCGCCAGTTATTTCGCCACCTGTCCACGCGACGGCAGTGACCACAGTTCATATTGAGATACAGATTCAAGTCGTCGTCCTCCCGCCAATCTATCTTACAGGGTAGTTGCCTATGCCAAGGAAGGGTGCGCCTGAGTATCTCTGATCGTCATGGGCATGGTACCGAGCGCCTTAATCTCCTCCCTGATTTTCGCATATCCCGAGGCTCCTGATGTTCTGCGAATTGCTTGAAATCCGCGCGGGTATTTGACCATCCGCCCGATTTCCCGCCAACGTGAAACCCCGGTCGCCCGGCCCCCTGTGTCAGAGAAGTTGCCGCCCGGATAGGATCAAGACCTCAGGGGGCGCTGGAAGACGAACATGGCTCGGTATGGACAGACGTTTAAGGACAACGCGGTGGCGCGACTGCTGCCGCCGCAGAGTTGCCCGGTAGAGGCGC